>NZ_JBHWCL010000172.1:0-19704 GCF_042735125.1 Kitasatospora sp. NPDC059599
CGTCCGCCCCCCGCCCGGCACAGGGCCGCCCCCCGGCCCCTCCCCCGCCCCTCCGCCGGGGGGCGGCCCCGGGGCTCTTCCGTCGTCCGCGACCGCGCTCCGGACGGCGGGTGCACCCCCGGACCGAAGGGTGTGCGCTCAGCGCAAAATCCCTTCCCCACCGGCGACTTAACGTTCCATCAGGCGTTCGGCGCGGAGCCGGTCCCGTGACCGCCGGCCCGCCCGGACGCCCCTCCACCGCCCGCACCGGGGCGGTGGTCCGAACCGTCACAGGAGGCTGGACAGGTGCCTGCAATGCCGGTTGGCGGGCTGATCCCCCACGCCGTCGAGAACGCGGCCGACGTCGTCGTCCGCAACGCGAAGATCCACACCGGGGACGCCCGCCGCCCCTCGGCCGGCGCCCTCGCCGTCCGCGACGGCCTGATCACGGCCGTCGGGGACGACGCGGACGTCGCCCCCCTCATCGGGCCCGCCACCACCGTGGTGGACGCCCTCGGCCGGCGGGTCGTGCCCGGCCTCAACGACTCGCACCTGCACGTGATCCGGGGCGGCCTCAACTACGTCCTGGAACTGCGCTGGGACGGCGTGACCTCGCTGCGCCAGGGCCTGGCGATGCTGCGGGAGCAGGCCGCCCGCACGCCCGCCGGGCAGTGGGTGCGGGTCGTCGGCGGCTGGTCGACGGAGCAGTTCGCCGAGCGGCGGCTGCCGACGCCCGCCGAGCTGAACGAGGCCGCGCCGGACACCCCGGTGTTCGTCCTCCACCTCTACCAGTCGGCGATCCTCAACCGCGCGGCGCTGCAGGCCGCCGGCTTCACCCGGGACACCCCCGACCCGAAGGGCGGCCGGATCGTCCGCGGCCGCGGCGGCGAGCCCACCGGCATGCTGCTGGCCGCGCCCGCCGCGCTGATCCTCTACTCCACCCTCGCCAAGGCACCCGCCCTGGCGCCCGAGGAGCGCAAGGCGTCCACCCGGCACTTCCTGCGCGAGCTGAACCGCTTCGGGCTGACCTCGGCGATCGACGCCGCCGGCGGTTTCCAGAACTTCCCGGAGAACTACGCCACGGTCACCGAACTCGCCCGGGAGGGCCTGCTCTCCCTGCGCATCGCCTACCACCTCTTCCCGCAGACCCCGGGGCAGGAGCTGGACGACCTCACCCGCTGGATCGAGACGGTCCGCCCCGGCGACGGTGACGAGTGGCTGCGGCTGAACGGCGCCGGCGAGAACCTCACCTGGGCCGCCGCCGACTTCGAGAACTTCGCCGAACCCCGCCCCGAACTCGACGGCTTCGAGGGCGAGTTCGAGAAGGCCGTCCGCATGCTCACAGAGCACGGCTGGGGCTTCCGGCTGCACGCGACGTACGACGAGACGATCCGCCGGGACCTGGCGGTGTTCGAGAAGCTCGCCGCCGAGGGACTCTTCCCCGCCGGGAACCGGTGGCTCTTCGACCACGCGGAGACCGTCTCCCGGGACAGCCTGGACCGGATCGCGGCGCTCGGCGGCTCGCTCGCCGTGCAGAACCGGCTCTCCTTCCAGGGCGAGGTGTTCACCCGGCGGTACGGCGTCGGCGCCGCCGCCGAGGCCCCGCCGATCCGCGCGATGCTGGACCGCGGGCTGACCGTCGCCGCCGGCACCGACGCCACCCGGGTGTCCTCGTACAACCCCTGGGTCGCCCTGCACTGGCTGGTCTCCGGCCGCACGGTCGGCGGCCTGGCGATCCGGCCGCCGCAGAACCGGGTCGACCGCGCGACCGCCCTCGCGATGTACACCACGGCGGGCGCCGCGCTCACCGGCGAGCAGGACGTCAAGGGCGTGCTGCGGCCCGGCTGTTACGGCGACCTCGCGGTCCTGTCCGACGACTTCTTCACGGTGCCCGAGCACGAGATCCCGCACATCGAGTCCCTGCTGACCGTGGTCGGCGGCCGGATCGTCCACGCCGCCGCGGACTACGAGGGCATGGACGAGGAACTCCCGGCGGTCACCCCGGAATGGAGCCCGGTCGCCCGCTTCGGCGGCTACCAGAACCACCGGAGCCCCGGCAGCCGGGGCGCCCGCCAGGCCGAGCTGCTCGGCGAGGTCGTCGCCGAGTCGGAGCTGCAGCGCGACTGGCGCGCGGGGCGCGGCCTGGCGACCGAGCAGGCCCGGCCGTTCGACCCCTGCTTCCTCCTCTGAGGACGCGGTCCGCCGACGCCCGGGCGCACCCGGCCCTCCGCCCGACCGGCCCCCGGACCACCGGCCGGTCGGGCCCTCGGACCACCGGCCGGTGGTCCGGACCGCCCACCCGACTCCCGCTGCGGAACGCCCCGCGGCGGATCCACCGGAAGTACCGAAAGGAACCCCTCATGGTCGACCTCACCCAGGTCAGCGCGACTCCCAGCCCCGACCTGCTGACCCCCGACAACGCCGTGGTGCTGTTCGTGGACCACCAGCCGCAGATGTTCTTCGGCACCGGCAGCGGCGACCGCACCGCGATCATCAACGCCACCGTCGGCCTCGCCAAGGCCGCCCGGGCCTTCGACGTCCCGGCCGTGCTGACCACCGTCGCCGCCGAGTCCTTCTCCGGCCCGCTGCTGCCGCAGCTGGCCGCCGTCTTCCCGAAGGCCGAGGTCCTCGACCGCACCTCGATGAACGCCTGGGAGGACGAGGCGGTCGTCGAGGCGGTCAGGGCCACCGGCCGCGGCAAGGTCGTCATCGCCGGCCTGTGGACCGAGGTCTGCCTGGTCCTGCCGGTGCTGTCCATGATCGACCAGGGCTACGAGGTCTACGTCGTCACCGACGCCTCCGGCGGCGTCTCGCCGCAGGCCCACGAGCACGCCGTCCAGCGGATGACGCAGGCCGGCGCGGTGCCGGTCACCTGGGTCCAGGTGCTGCTGGAGCTCCAGCGCGACTGGGCACGGACCGAGACCTACGGCGCCGTCATGGAGATCGTCAAGGAGCACGGCGGTGCGTACGGCCTCGGCGTCGTCTACGCGCAGGCCGTCATCGGCGAGCACGCCGCGGGCTGAGCCGGCGTCCGCCGACTCCGCATCGGCAGCAGCAACAGCAACAGCAACAGCAACAGCAACAAACGACCAGGGACAGGAACAGGAACGATGGACACCGGACTGCTGGTCCTCCGTGTGGTGGTGGGCCTGCTCATCGCCGGACACGGCGTACAGAAGGTGAGTCACCGGCTCGGCGGCAACGGCCTCGCCGGCGGGACGGAGGAGTTCCGGCACGACGGCTTCGGCGGCGGGACGCTCACCGCGCTCGCCGCGGGCGCCGGGCAGATCGGTTCGGGACTGTTCCTGGCCCTGGGCGCGCTCACCCCGCTGGCCGCGATGGCCGCCATGGGCGTGATGACGGTGGCGCTGACGGTCAAGCTGCCGCACGGCCTCTGGGTACAGGACGACGGCTACGAGTACCCGCTGGTGCTCGTCGTCGTCTCGGGAGCGCTCGCGCTCACCGGCCCGGGCCGGTGGTCGGCCGACCACGCCGCCGGCCTGACCGCCTGGCCGCTGTGGCTGACCGTCGCGGCCGTGGTGCTCGGCCCGGCGAGCGGGCTGCTCACCCGGCTGGTCCTGCACCGCGCGCCGGTGCCCGAGGAGGCGACGGCCGGTGCGCGCCCTGTCGGCTGACGCCCTGCGGACGCTGGTCCCGCCGCGCGCGGACCGGCACGGCCCGCTGCCGCCCCTGCTGCTCCTGCTGACGGTCGCCACCGGGGTGGTGGACGCGGTGAGCTACCTCGGCCTCGGCCACGTGTTCGTGGCGAACATGACCGGCAACGTGGTCTTCCTGGGGTTCGCCCTCGCGGGGGCCCCGGGGCTGTCGGCCGCGGCCTCGCTGGTCTCGCTGACGGCCTTCCTGGCCGGTGCGCTCGTCGGCGGACGGCTCGGCAGCCGGACCCCGGCCCACCGCGGCCGGCTGCTGGCCCTGGCCGCCGCGGTCCAGACCGTCCTGCTGGCCGCGGCGGCCGCCACCGCCGCGGTCGGCGGGACCGGCGGGACGGGCGGGACGGGCGGGACGGGCGGGACGGGCGGGGCCGACGGCTACCCGCTGATCGTCCTGCTCGGACTGGGCATGGGCCTGCAGAACGCGGTGGCCCGGCGGCTCGGCGTGCCCGACCTGACCACCACCGTGCTCACCCTCACCCTCACCGGCCTGGCCGCCGACTCCACGGCGGCCGGGGGCGCGGCGCCGCGCCCGGGACGCCGGATCCTCTCCGCCCTGGCGATGCTGCTCGGCGGCCTCGCGGGCGCGGCGCTGGTCCTGCACGGGCGGCCCGCCACCGCCCTCGCCCTGGCCGCCCTGCTGCTCCTGGCCACGGCGCTGACCGCCCACCGGCTCTCGGCCCCCGACGCCCACTGGGCTCCGCCGACCGCCTGACCCCACCCACCGACACACCCGCACGCGCCCGGCCCCGCACCGCGGGCGCCGGGCGCGGCGACGACCGGGAGGTCCCCCGATGACACGACGCTCCGTCCGCCGCGTGGTCCCGCTGGTGGCGGCACTCGCCGCGCTGACGGCGGTCCCGACCGCCTCGGCGGCCCCGGGCACCCCGCCCCGGGCCGCGGGCCAGCACCGGCAGTTCGCCGTCGGCCCGCAGTACGACTCCACCCACGTCTACGTCGAACCGGGCACCGAGCAGGCCTTCGCGGCCTGCTGGGTGGCGACCTTCGGCGGGACGACGATCGGGCCGAACGCCACGCAGGTGACGCCGACGCCGAGCCGGACGCTGTCCGAGCTGGTGGTCTCCCCCGTCGGCACCCTGTCGGTGTTCGACTACACCACGCCCGTCCCGTACCCGTTCGGCGCCGAGCGCACCGGCTGGCTGGTGACCGACCTCGACCAGGCGGTCCGCGCCGCCCGGGCCGACGGCGCGGCCGTGACGGTGGCCCCGTTCGCCGACCCGATCGGGCGGGACGCCGTCATCCGCTTCCCCGGCGGGATCGACGCCCAGCTCTACGTGCACACCACCCCGCCGTCCTACCCCGACCTGGCGAGCGTGCCGGAGAACCGGCTCTACCTGTCGCCCGACGCGGTCGGCGACTTCCTGCACAGCTACCTCGCCTTCACCCGGGGCCGGATCGTCTCCGACGACCGGCGGGCCGACGGCGCCGCCATCGGGCTGCCCGGCACCACGTACCGGCTGCTGCGGCTCACCTCCGGCTTCGGCACCACGACGGTCGCCGTGACCGACGGCGGCCTGCCGTACCCCTTCGGCCGGGAACTCACCGGCTACGGCGTGCCCGACCTCGGCGCGACCCTGCAGCGGGCGAAGGCCGCCGGCGCCTCGGTGCTGTGGGGTCCCGTCACGGCGGGCGGCCGGGACAGCGCGATGGTGCGTTTCCCGGGCGGCTACGTCGCGGAGGTCCACGCCGAACGGTGAACGGCCGCCACGAAGGGGCCGCCGGGCGCGGCAGCGCACCCGACGGCCCCTTCCGGCCCGTCCCGCGTGGCGGTCCCGAGCGGCGGCGGCACGTGGCGGTCCGGGGCGGCGGCGCCGCGTGCCGATCCCGCCCGGCCGTCGCGTGCTCAGACCGCGACGTCGTACCCGGACGGCGCGGCACCGGGCACGAGGTGGGCCGCCGCCGACGGCCGTACGGCGACGGATCCGACGTCCGCCCCGGCGCGGGCGCGCCACTCGCGCGGGGAGATCCCGTAGACGGCCCGGAAGGCCCGGCTGAAGTGACTGGCGCTCACGAAGCCCCACCGGCCCGCCACCGCCGCCACGGTGGGCCGGTCGGCCGAGCGGCGGGCCAGGTCCCGGCGGCACACGTCCAGCCGCCGGAGCTGGATCCAGCGGGCCACCGTCACGCCCTCGAAGCGGAAGAGCTTGTGCAGGTACCGCACCGACACGTGGTGGGCGGCCGCGATCGACTCCGGCGAGAGGTCCGGGTCCCCGAGGTGGCGCAGGACGTGGTCCTTCACCCGGGCCAGGGTGGCCAGCGCCGCCTCGGGGGCCTCCGGCACGAACCGGCCGCGGCGCTCCTGGGCGAGTACCGCCACCAGGTCCAGCGCCGTGGTCGCGAGCCAGGACGCCACGTGCGGCTCCATCGAGCCGGCCGACCGGGAGAGGCACTCCAGGTACCCGGCCACCAGCCGGGCGGTGTCGTCGGTGCCGCCGGTGCCCTGGAAGGCCGTCGCGGTCAGCACCCGCAGGTCCTCCTCACGGACGCCCGCGGCCGACCTCGGCCAGTGGAAGGCGGTGAAGGCGAAGGCGTCCGGCAGGTCCTTGGCGAACGGGCGCCCGGCGTCGGAGACCGCGAAGGTGCCGGGCCGCAGCTCGACCCGGTGGCCGTCCTGGACCAGGCGGGCGGTGCCGCGGTGCTGCAGGGCCAGCGTGAGGTGGTCCTCCCCGCCACGGGCGATCAGCGCCGCGCTGCGCTCGACCCGCTGCGGCCCGGCCTCCACCAGGGCGACCTGCAGGTCGCCCAGCCGGTGACTGGTGATCGTGCCGGGGTCCGGCACGCCGTCGGGCAGCGACACGTCGAGCGGGACGAAGGTGCGGGAGACGGCCTCGTGCCAGTACTCCGCGCGGTCGGCGGACGGTACCTCGGTGGTGTCGAGGACGACGGACATCGGTGCTCCTGGAACGGCTGTGGGACGGGGCGGACATGGCAGGGCGGACGGGGCAGGGCGGACGGGGGCGCGGGGCGGACTGGGTGGGGCGGGGCGCGCACGGGAGGGCCGGCTCGCTGTCCCGACGGGCTCCCGGGGACGGCTCACCACGGGCGGCCGTGCAGGGCCAGGTGCCAGGTGCCGAGGACTGGATCAGCGGATCAGCGCGGCCCGGGAGGTGCCGCCGGGGCAGCCGGCCGGCGGCGCGTCAGCCGGCGTCGCCGTCGCGCACGTCGCACGCGTCCCGCACGTCGCCCGCGTCGCGCCCGTCCCGCAGGTCGCGCCACTCCCGGGGCGAGACGCCGTACGCGGCGCGGAAGATCCGGCTGAAGTGCGCCGGGTTGACGAAGCCCCAGCGCTGGGCGACGGCCGAGACCGTCGGCGCGGTGCGGCCGCGCCGGGCCAGCTCGCGGGCGCAGGCCTCCAGGCGGCGCTGCTGGACGAGCCGGCTCACCGTCACTCCCTCCCCCTCGAAGATCCGGTGCAGGTAGCGCACGGAGATGTGGTGGGCGTGCGCGATCCGCTCGGGCGCCAGCTCCGGGTCGGCCAGGTGGTGGTCGACGTACTGGCGCACCCGCCGGACCAGGTGGGTGGTCGGGGTGTCCTCCCCCGCCGCCGCCGGCCGGGCGCCGGCCAGCTCGGTCACCAGGGCGCTCAGCAGGTCCGTGACGCTGCCCGCCAGCCGGTCGCCGACCGGGGGCGGGTAGGAGTGCGCCGAGGCGGCGAGGCTGCCGAGGAACGGCAGCAGCACCGGTCCGCAGCCCTCCGTGGGGCCGACGGCCGTCGCCGTCGCCTGCCGCAGGTCCCGCTCCGGCACGCCCAGCAGCCGGCGCGGCAGGTGGAACAGGTGGGTGCGGAAGCGCTCCGGGTAGTCCAGGGCGTACGGACGCGCCGTGTCGTACACCACGAGCCCGCCCGGCGGCACCTCGGCGCGGCGCCCGTCCTGCTCCAGGACGGCCCGCCCCTGGACCTGCACCCCGACCCCGACCTGCGGCTCGCCGCTCGGGGCCGGTCCGATCAGCGCCGCCGTGCGGGAGAGCCGGGCGGCGTCCGCCTCCAGCGTGGAGATCCGCAGGTAGCCGAGCCGGTGGGACACCAGGACTGCGTCGAACGGCTGCTCGGTGTGCGGGTGCACCTCGACCGGGACGACCGCCCGCGACACCGCCCCGCGCCAGTACGCCGCCTTGTCCCCGTCCGCCACCGACGCGGTCGTCACCCGCACGCCCATCTGACCGCCCTTCCGCCGAAGTCCTGCGGAGCCAGCCTGGCGCGCGGGTACGGGGGGCCGTTAGGTCATCTGACTGCCCTTTCCGGCAGCCCGCCGCGGAGCCGCGCGGGCGACCGGCCGGCGGGCGCCGGTGCAGGTCAGGTGCTGTCCAGGGCGTGGGCGAGGGCGGCCCGCGAGGTGATGCCGAGCTTGGGGAAGATCTTGTAGAGGTGGGCCGCGACGGTGCGGGGCGACAGCTGGAGGCGGCGGCCGATCTCCTTGTTGGTCAGCCCGGTCGCGGCGAGCCGGGCTATCCGCAGCTCCTGGCCGGTGAGGCCGGACGGTTCCGCGGCCGGTGCGCCGGGCGGCGGTGCCACCGGTTCGCCGGCGGCCCGCAGCTCCTCCTCGCAGCGCTGCGCCCAGGGGTCCGCACGGAGGCGGCGGAACACGTGGTGGGCGATGCGCAGCGGCTCCCGGGCGCCGGGCCGGTGGCGGCGGCGCAGCCACGAGCCGTGGGCGAGCCGCAGCCGGGCGAGGTCGAACACCCACCGCTCGGCGCCGGGGACGGCGTACGCGGCGCGGTAGGCGGCGTCGGCCTCCTCGTCGTCGGCGGCCAGCGCCTCGGCGGCCGCGCACAGGAAGGCGTGGCGGGAGGAGATCTCCGCGGAGCGGACGGCCCGCCCGGCGGCGAGGTGGGCCCGCGCCTCCTCGCGCCGGCCGGTGTGCACGGCGGCCGTGACCAGGTCCAGGACCAGGGCGTGGTGCCAGGGCGGGCCGCCGGGCAGCCGCCCGGGCGGGGTGAGTTCGCAGAAGTGCGCGTACGCCTCCTCGTGGCGCCCGTGCGCGAGCGCGACCAGTCCGCGCAGGTGGGTGAGCCGGTCGAGGACGTAGCGCATCCGGGCCCGGGTGGCGACGGGCCGGATCGCCGCGTCGACCTCCCGCAGTCCGGCCTCGTCCCCCCGACCGGCCAGGAAGTGGGCGTGGTACTGGCGGAACATCAACGCGTTGGCCTCGTAGCCGAGTTCGTCGGCCATCTCGGCCTCGCGCAGGCAGACGGCCGCCCGGTCCCACTGGCCGAGCAGGAAGTCCTGGTGGCACTTGGCCTTGGCGATCGAGCCCTGGGTGGCGTAACTGTGCAGGCCGGTGAAGCGCTGCCACAGGTCGTCCTCGGGGCAGTCGAGCGCCGAGGCGGTCCACAGCAGCAGCCAGGCGGCCCCGGCTTCCTGCTCCTCCGTCATGCCGTCGGCGACGGCCCGCAGGGTGGCGACCGTGTCCGGGCCCGGATCGGTCCAGGCCCGCAGACACAGCCGGCCAGCCGCGGAGACCTCGTCCCGGTGCCGTTCCAGGGCCCGCCAGGCCCAGGGGTCGTCCGTGTAGGTGGCGGCCAGGAGCAGTTTGAAGAAGACCTGTTCGGTCAGCCCGCCGAAGGTGTCGGCGCCCGGGGCGGTGAGCGCGTCGAGGGCGCCGGGCAGCAGCGCGGCGGAGGACTCGAAGTCGACGTGGTGGCTCTGGTCGGCGTAGACCACCGCGTACGCGAACAGCGGCGCGACGTCGGCGGGCACGGTGCTGGTCTTCAACTCGTCGACCAGGGCGGCGGTGTGGTGCAGCTGTCCGCCGCGGGCCGACATCACCGAGGCCCAGGTGAGCCGGCGGACCCGGTCACAGGAGCTGGGGCTGAGGACGGCGGCGCGTTCGAGCAGCAGCGCGCCCTCGGCGTCGCCGCCGCGGCGGGCGAGGTCGCGGCCGGCTTCCTGCAGGCGGCGGGCGAGGTCCTCGTCGGGCAGCAGTGCGGCGGAGGCCTCGTGGACCAGCCGCTGGGGGTCGTCCGCGGCGAGGACGTCGGACAGGGCGCGGTGGGCCTCGCGGCGCGCGGCGTCGGAGGCCGCGGCGACGACGGCGGTGCGGACCAGGGGGTGGCGGAACACCAGCCGGCCGGCCGGGTCGAGCCGGGCCAGGCCGTCCGCCTCGATGCGGGCCAGGGTCTGCTGCGGGTCGTCGTCGGCGACGGCGCGCAGCCAGCCGCCGTTGCTGAAGTCCGGTCCGGTGGCGAGGGCGCCGAGCAGCAGGAAGCGGCCGGCCTCCGGCGTCACCGCGTCCAGCCGTTCGGCGAACATCCGCTCCAGCTTCCGTCCCAGTGGCAGCCGTTCGGGCAGCGGGGCGGTCCCCCGCTGCTGGGCGTCCGCCAGCTGGTGCGGCAGTTCCACCAGGGCCAGGGGGTTCCCGGCCGCCTCCGCCAGGACGCGGTCCCGGGCGGGCGCGGCAAGGTCGGGGTAGCGGGTGCCCAGCAGCAGGGCCGCGTCCGTCCGGGGCAGCGCGCGGACCTCGACGGCCTCGGCCGACCAGGTCTGCGCGGCCGGTCCGTCCGGGCGGCTGGCGCCGACGATCACCACCGGCACCTCGGCGCCGCGCCGGTGCAGGAAGGCGAAGACGGTGGCGCTCGACGAGTCGATCCAGTGCAGGTCGTCCAGGACCAGCAGGACGGGGGCGGTCCGCACCGCCTCCTCCAGCAGCGCCAGGGCGGCGGCTCCCACCGCGAAGCCGCTCGGGGTGCCGGAGCGGACGCCGAACGCGCTCTCCAGGGCGTCCCGCTGGTGGGCGGAGAGCGCGTCGGAGTGCTGGAGCAGCGGGCGGAAGGCCTGGTGGAGGGCGCCGAACGCGAGGTCGGTCTCCGCCTCCGCGCCGATGGCCCGCAGCACGGTGAAGCCCCGCTCCCGGGCGGCGCGTTCGGCCCAGCCCAGCAGGGTGGACTTGCCGACGCCGGGCTCGCCGCGCAACAGCACCGTAGACCCGCTGCCGCCGTCCTCGGCCTGCACCAGGGCCGCGGTGAGCAGTTCCGTCTCACGCTGCCGCCCCACCACGGCCGGGACCCGGCTGTCGTGCGCCACGTCTTCGTTCCCCCTCGGGTCGGTCGGACGGACCGCCCGCCCAGGGCACCCAAGGCTAATGCCCGTCAGGACCTGCGATGACCACTCCGGGTGTGGCTCCGACCACATGCGGCAACACGCTCGGAGGGTGGTCGCCGACGTTCCGCCGACAGAACGTGTTCAGACAACTTGAGGCGTTCGTCGGCCGTACAGCGGGCAGTCATGAATGGTCCGCCGGACGGTACCCCGCAGCCGCTGTCCTTGGGGTGCCGTCCTCCACCCTCGCGACACCCAGAGGTCGATCCACCCATGGCAGAGCTGAACCGTCGTCGTTTCCTCCAACTCGCGGGCGCCACCGCCGCGTTCTCCACACTCTCGCAGAGCATCGCGCGCGCGGCGGCGATCGCCCCGCAGGGCGCCACCGGCACCCTCCAGGACGTCGAGCACATCGTCGTCCTGATGCAGGAGAACCGTTCGTTCGACCACTACTTCGGCGCGATGAAGGGCGTCCGCGGCTTCGGCGACCCCCGCCCGGTGACCCTGCCGAGCGGCAAGTCGGTGTGGCACCAGACGGACAGCAGCAAGAAGGAGGTGCTGCCGTTCCGCCCCCGGGTCGACGACCTGGGCATGCAGTTCGTCCAGGACCTCAACCACGACTGGGCCGGCGGCCACAAGGCCTTCAACAACGGCAGGTACGACCAGTGGGTGCCCGCCAAGACGGCCACCACCATGGCCTACCTGACCCGCCAGGACATCCCGTTCCACTACGCGCTCGCCGACGCGTTCACCCTGTGCGACGCCTACCACTGCTCGTTCATCGGCTCCACCGACCCGAACCGCTACTACATGTGGACGGGGTACACCGGCAACGACGGCACCGGCGGCGGGCCGGTCCTCGGCAACCAGGAGGCCGGGTACGGCTGGACGACCTACCCCGAGCGCCTGGAGAAGGCCGGGGTCTCCTGGAAGGTCTACCAGGACGTCGGCGACGGCCTGGACGCGGCGGGCTCCTGGGGCTGGATAAGCGACGCCTACCGCGGCAACTACGGCGACAACTCGCTCCTCTACTTCACCAACTACCGCAACGCCAAGCCCGGCGACCCGCTGTACGACAAGGCCCGCACCGGCACCGACGCCAAGGCGGGCGACGGCCTGTTCGACGGCCTGCGCCGCGACGTCCAGGCCGGCACGCTGCCGCAGATCTCCTGGATCGCCGCGCCCGAGGCGTTCACCGAGCACCCCAACTGGCCCGCCAACTACGGCGCCTGGTACGTCTCCCAGGTGCTGGACGCGCTGACCTCCGACCCCGACGTGTGGGCCCGCACCGCCCTGTTCATCACCTACGACGAGAACGACGGCTTCTTCGACCACGTCGTGCCGCCGTTCCCGCCGTCCTCGGCCTCCCAGGGCCTGTCCACCGTCGCGACCTCGGCCGACTACTTCACCGGGAACATCGGCAACGCGGCCGGCCCGTACGGCCTCGGCCAGCGGGTGCCGATGCTGGTGGTCTCGCCCTGGAGCACCGGCGGCTACAGCTGCTCGGAGACCTTCGACCACACCTCGATCATCCGCTTCATGGAGCGCCGCTTCGGCGTGCTGGAGCCCAACATCTCGCCCTGGCGGCGCGCCATCTGCGGCGACCTGACCTCCGCCTTCGACTTCACCGCGTCGAACACCGCGAAGGCCGCGCTGCCCTCCACGGCCGGCTACCTCCCGCCGGACCGCAACCGGCACCCCGACTACGTGCCCACCCCGCCCGCCACCGGCACCATGCCGGTCCAGGAGCCGGGCGCCAGGCCCACCCGCCCGCTCAAGTACGCCCCGTCCGTGGACGGCGCGGCCGACACCGGAACCGGCAAGTACCGCCTCACGTTCAGCGGCGGCGCGGCAGCCGGCGCCCAGTTCCTGGTGACCTCGCCCAACCGCACCGACGGCCCGTGGACCTACACCGCCGAGGCCGGCAAGTCGATCGGGGACGCCTGGAACACCACCTACTCCAAGGGCGTCACCGACCTCACCGTGCACGGGCCGAACGGGTTCCTGCGCCGCTTCCGCAACCCCGGCAAGACCGCCGGGCCCGAGGTCACCGCACGCCACAACGCGACCACCGGCAACCTCGACCTCACCCTCACCAACGCGGGCGCGGCCGACGTCGTCCTCACCGTCGCCAACGCCTACGCCGGCACCCCGCGGACCGTCACCGTCCGCCGCGGCGCGACCGTCGCGTACAGCGTCGACCTCGGCGCCTGCCGCAACTGGTACGACGTGACCGTCACCTCGGCCGCGACCGCCGACTTCGTCCGCCGCCTGGCCGGCCACGTGGAGACCGGCGCCCCGGGCCTCTCCGACCCGGGCATCGTCACCTCCTGAGCCCACCGGCCCCACCCCCGCCGACGGCCCACCCCGGGCACCTCACCCGCCCGGGGCGGGCCGCCGGCCCCTCCGTCACGCGGCCCGGACGGCGGGGCCGGCACCACCGGTGAACAGGGAACGGCGCTCCTCCTCGGTCGGGACGGTCCCACAGGTCCGGGACGTCCCGGGCGACGGCCGCCATTCGGCGCAGCACGCCCCGGCACGGCGCGGGGCCGGCCCGACGGCGTGCCTATCGTGGTCGGATGACCGACCGTCGGACCGCCCGGCCCGCCGCAGGCCGCTTCGGCTACCTCGTGGCCGCCGCCGCCTTCGCCGTCTGCATGATGGGCACCACGCTGCCCACCCCGCTCTACGGGCTGTACCAGGAGGAGATCGGCTTCTCCGAGCTGACGGTGACGGTCGTGTTCGCCGTCTACGCCTTCGGCGTCATCGGCGTCCTGCTGCTGGTCGGCAACGTCTCCGACACCGTCGGGCGCCGCCCCGTCCTGCTCGGTGCGCTCGGCTTCGCGGCCTGCAGCGCCGTCGTCTTCCTGGCCGCGGACGACGTGCCACTGCTCTGCCTGGGCCGCCTGCTGTCCGGCTTCTCGGCCGGTCTGTTCACCGGCGCCGGCACCGCCTACGTGCTGGAGCTCGCCCCGCCCGCGAGCCGGGCCCGCGCGGGCTTCGTCGCGACCGCCGCCAACATGGGCGGCCTCGGCTGCGGGGCGCTGCTCTCCGGCCTGCTCGCCGAGTACGCGCCCGACCCGCTGGTCCTGCCGTTCGTCGTGCACCTGGTGCTGCTGGCCGTGTCCTTCGCCCTCACCCTGCGCCTGCCGGAGACGGTCACCGGGGCCCGCCCGCTGCGCACCGCCCGGCCCGTCCGGCCGTCCCTGCCGCCGGAGGTCCGAGGGGTCTTCGTCCCGGCCGGGATCGCCGCGTTCGCAGGCTTCTCGCTGCTGGGCGTCTTCACCTCCGTCAGCCCCGCCTTCCTCGCCACCGAGCTGGACGTCCACAACCACGCGGTCGTCGGCCTGATCGTCTTCACGGCCTTCTTCGCCTCCACCCTGGGCCAGCTCCTGGTGCCCCGGCTCGGCACCGCCCGGGCGATCCCGCTGGGCTGCCTGGTGCTCATCGCCGGACTGGCCCTGCTGGCCGTCTCGCTCGCCCGGACCACGCTCCCGCCGATGGTGCTCGCCGCCCTCGTCGGCGGCGCGGGCCAGGGCATGGGCCTGCGCGGCGCCGTGGGCGAGATCGCCGCCGCGAGCCCCGCCGAGCACCGCGGCGGCGCCCTGTCGATGCTGTTCGTGGTCGCCTACTTCGGCATCTCGATCCCGGTCATCGGGGTGGGCCTGCTCACCGGTCCGATCGGCCTCGCCCAGGCCGGCCTGGTCTTCTCCGCCTGCATGGCCGCCCTGGCCGCCGCGTCCGGGGCGTACCTGCTGCGCCGGGCCCGCGCCGGGACCTGATCCCGTGGTGCGCCGAACGGTGCTTGCCGCTTCCGCCGGGGACCGATAGACACGGTCCCGACACTGTGCGTGACACCCGGAGGTCTCCGCCATGAGCGTGACGAGTCGGTACAGGGACGCCTGGGAGGGCTTCTGGCGCGACGCGCCCGAGGAACCGGGCTCGGTGATCTGGGACGCGGAGCCCTCCCTCACCGCGGAACGCCACCTCGCGCTGTTCGCTCCGCACGTCACCGACCCGGCGCTGCCCGTCGTCGACCTGGGCTGCGGCAACGGCACCCAGACCAGATTCCTCGCCGGCCGCTTCGACCGGGTCCTCGGGGTCGACCTGTCCGTCGCCGCCCTCGACCTCGCCCGGCGCCGGGATCCGGCCCGGCGGGCCGAGTTCGCCCAGCTGGACGCCACCGACACCGAGGCCGTCCGGGCGCTCCACGACCGCCTCGGCGACGCCAACGTCTACGTGCGCGGCGTGATCCACCAGAGCGAGCCGGCCGACCGCCGCCTGGTCGCCGAGGCCGTCGCCACGCTGGTCGGCGGGCGCGGCCGGGCCTTCGTCGTCGAACTCCGCGGTTCCGCCAAGCAGTTCCTGGCGGAACTCGCCCACGGCCCTGCCGGGCCGCCGCCGAAACTGCGCCCGGTCTTCGCGCACGGCCTCGCCCCCGGCGAGGTCGCCGACGCGGCCTTCGCCGGGCTCTTCCACGCGGCCGGCCTCGACGTCCTCGACTCCGGGGACCTCCCGCTGGCCACCACCGAGTCCGCCCCCGACGGCCGGCGGATCGACCTCCCGGCCCAGTGGCTCGTCGTGGGGGCGCGGCCGGCCCGCCCCTGACCCCGGGGCGGGCCGCTGGAGCGGGTGGGCCGTCAGAGCGGGTGGGCCGCCGTCAGCTCCTTCTCCCAGCGGAGCAGGTCGTCGAAGTACCGCCGGCCTCCGTCCGTCCATTCCGCGACCGGCTCCAGCGCCGCGATCGTCCCGCGGAGCCGCCGCAGGGCGTCGTCACGGCGCTCGGCGGCCTCCGGCGGCGCGCCCGGCTCGGCCGCCCAGCGGGCGAGTCCGTGCGCCATCCGGGCCAGCACGTGCGCGGCGTGCACGGCCCCGGTGACCGGTCGCGGATCGGGGCGCAGCAGGTGGCTCACCAGGACGTCGCCGTTGGTCACGTACCGCTCGAAGACGTTCCGCAGGTAGAGCGCGTGGTGGCCGGTCTCGTGCAGGAGCGCCTCGAAGGCGGCGGCGGGGCTCGCGACGCTGGAGGTGCCGAGGTAGACGGCGCCGAAGGTCGGGCGCAGGGTGGCGGAGCGGAAGGCGCCGCCGCGCACGTGCACGATGACCCGGACCAGCAGGTCCGTCTCCAGGGCGGCCTCCGGCCAGACCCTGCGCAGGGTCGTGCGGGCGGCTTCCAGGGTGGCGATGCCCTCGGTCGGGTCGAGCGTGCCGAAGTCGGCGTCGCCGGTGCCGCCGGTCCGTCGGATGTCGGCCCGCAGCTGTCCGGTGCCCCAGCGGCACCAGTCGGGGTCGGCCGCCGTGCCGTCCGGGGTGAGGTGGCGCAGCGGGGGCATCAGGCCGGTGGTGGCCGGTTCCCGCAGCAGCCCGGCGATCCGGGCGGGGTCCGGCGCCGCCGCGGGGCCGTCCGCCGGGTCGCCCGGGGTGCCGGCCCCGGTGGCCGGCCGGTCGGCGGCCCAGACCAGGCCGGGGTGCAGGCAGGCGGGCGCGGGGGCGCCGTCCGGCAGCGGTCCGAGGCGGCGCACGACCTCCCGGTGGTAGCTGCGGACGAGGGCCGCGGTACCGTCCGGGGTCATGCCGACCCGGACGGCCTCGTCCTGTCCGGTGCCCATCAGGCCTCGCCCGGGGTGGGTGCCACGCCCAGGATCTCGGCGAGCGAGGACTCCTCCGCCCGCTTGAGCTGCTGCTCGCGGGCCTGGAGCCGACGCACGATCAGGGCGGAGACCACCTCGTCACCCAGGTTCTCCAGGGTGTGGAAGACGTCCTTGCGGACCTCCTGCCAGATCTCCTTCGACTGTCCGCTCATCGCCTCGGCCTTGCTGGGCAGCCGCCCGCGCAGGGCCGCGCTGCGCTCGACCGCCAGGTCGAGGACGTCGTGCAGGATCTGCGTCCAGGTGTCCTCCACGCCGTCGGAGAACGCGATGTGCACGGAGCCCTCGTCGTCGGTGGTGCCCTCGTGGTAGAAGCCGCGCGGCAGGTAGAGGCAGTCCCCGGCGTGCAGGGTGACCTCCAGGGCCAGCGGGGTCCTCGGGGTCACGCCCGGCTTGGACCGGTTGACCGGCCACTTCATCGGCGGCTCGTGCAGCCGCCAGGTCTTGGAGCCGGCCAGCTGCCGCAGGAAGATGCTGGCCAGGTCGTAGTGCGCCTCGGCACCCTTGGAGTGCGGCGGGGTCAGGAAGGCGTTGGCGGCGACGGGGACGCCGATCTCGCCGGACAGTTCGGTGCAGAAGGCCTCCACCTCGGGGCAGTAGGTGGACATCGCCTGGAAGACCAGCGTCGCGCCCTGCCCCATCTGCGACACCGCGTACCGCGGGTCCACCAGCCCGGACAGCACCCGGCGCTCGTCGGAGCCGTCGTCCCCGGGCTTGGCGGCGTTGCGGACGCCGATGTCCTGGCCGTGGCGCCACAGTCTGACGTACGGGGTGCGCAGTCCGCGCTCGAAGAGCAGCCGCTGCGCGAGTTCCGTCGAGAACACGTCGTCCAGTGCGCCCATGTCCCGGCTGACGTAGGGCTCCGCGTCCCGTATGGACGACAGCTTCGACGGGTCGTCGAGGAGCTTCTCCAGCGCCATGTCATACCTCCGCGTCTTCGAGAACGGGCTCTTGTTCCTGGTGGAAATCGCGCACACCGGGCACGGTCAGCGCCAGCAGTGCGGTGCCGAGCTGGACGACCGCGGCGACGGCGAGCACGGTCGTGCGGCCCACCGCGTCGGCCAGCGGCCCGATCAGGGCCAGGCCGAGCGGCAGCAGGGCGAGGCTGCACAGCCAGTCGACCGAGCTGACCCGGCCGAGGATCGACGGGGCGAACTGGCGCTGGAGCGCGGTGTGCAGGAGGGTGTTGAAGGGCATCATCGCGAAGCCCGCGACCATGTAGCCGGCCACCACCCACCCCAGCGAGAACGGGGTGAGCAGCACCAGCGGCACCGTGGTGAAGAGCGCGTTGAAGACCATCGCGCTCGATCCGGGCCGCTTCAGCCTGATCCGCCCGACGACGATCGTGCCGACGAAGCCGCTCAGGCTGAACATGGCGATGACCAGGCCGTAGGTGGAGGGCCCCGCGAACCTCTCCTGGGTGATGACCGGCAGCAGGACCATGTGCGGCGCCACGACCAGCATGGTCTGCACGGCGGTCATCGCCAGCAGGGCCGAGGTCCAGCGGACCCGGCGCACCGCCGCCAGCCCCTCCCTGGCCTCCCGGAGGATCGAGGAGCGGGCCTGCGGCCGTCGCACCGGCGGCTCGGTGACGGCCAGGACGCACAGCAGGCTCACCGCGAAGGTGGCCGCGTTGGCGGCGAAGGCCACCCGGGTGCCGACGGTGGCCACCAGCACGCCGCCGAGCGCCGGCCCGATCACGGCGGCGGCGCTCTCGGTGCTGCCGCGCCACACGTTGGCGCTGAGCAGCCGGTCCTCGGGGACGAGGGAGGGCACCAGTCCGCCGTACGCGGGGCGGAAGAACGCCTCGCCGCTGCCCACCAGGAAGGTCATCACGGCCAGGGAGAGGGTCGCCGTGTCGAACGCCCCCAGCACCACGACCGTGATGGCGACCAGCCGGAACCCGTCGGCGATGACCATCGCCCGCCGGCGGGGCACCCGGTCCGCCCAGACACCGCCGAGCAGCGCGAACAGCACCGTGGCGAGCATCCGGGCGCCGATCACCAGCCCGACGTCGCCGGCGTCGCCGCCGCGTTCGAGCACCCGGAGGGAGACGGCCACGTTGAAGAGCTGGTCCCCGACGGCGCTGACCGCCTGGCCGGCCCAGAGGAATCGGAAGTCGCGCAGTTCCATGGCGCTGCCGGCCGGCTTGCCGGTCAGCGCGGTCTTCGGGTCGGGCATGCTCAGCCGATCGCGCTCGCCGCCACCGGGTCCGTCAGCTCTCCGTAGCCGAACCCGCAGCAGTCACCGGTGATGTCCTCGTCCCGCACCAGGGCGGGGTGTTCGGCACCGGTCACCCGGAGGTCCGCCAGGTCGACGGGTTCGGTGTCGTCGTCGATGTGGAGCTCGGCGCCGTCGGTGATCAGGTCGAGGTGGACCTTCTCCTCGTAGCCGACCACGGCGCGGTCCTGGTTGTGCTGTCCGAATCCGATGTGCACGCCGACCCGTCGCTCGTTGATGTGCGAGTTGGCCGGGATGAAGAGGCCGATGCCGGAGTTCGTGCCGAAGCCCAGCTCGCCCACCCGGGTGCCGTGCGGCTGCCTGAAGCAGAGTTCCACCAGCTCGCGGACCTCGTCGGAGCCGCCGGAGAACCCGGTGGCGCGCCCGTCCGCGATGTCGACGGTGAGCGGCCGGGCGCCCAGCCGGGTGTCGATCCGGGTGATGACGTTGCAGTTGAGCGCGCCGTCCGCGACCAGCCGGCCCTCGATGCCGGCCGGGTAGGTGGCGATCTCCCCCGCCGGGAGGATGGTGAAGCCGCCCGGGCGCCACACGCCGCGGTTGCTGATCCAGTCGTAGCGCCCGGCGTCGAGCCGGATCCGCAGGTCGGTGCCGCCCTTGCTGCGGACCCGGACGCTGCGGGCCTTCGTCAGCCGGGTGAGCAGTGTGGCGTTGCGGGCGCTGAGTTCCTCGGGACCGAGCTTGAGGGCCTGTTCGAAGAACTCCCGCGAGGCGCTGATGATGCGCACCACCATGCACCGGTCGCTGCCGAACTGCTGCATGACGTGCAGCAGTTGCGCGAAGTGGGACATCGTGTCGCGTTCGAGCGTGAAGACGACGAGCCGGCCGGTGAAGGACTCCGGGTCCGGCACGGCGGCCTTGAGGCGGGCGGCGAAGCCGTAGTCCACCAGCGGGCGCATGCCGATGACCTGGGCACTCAGCCCGCGCTGCTTGAGTCCGGCGACCAGCCAGGCGGCCGGTTCCCGGCTGTCCGGAGAGAAGACGACGACGCAGTGGTCGCGTGCGGAGAGGCCGGCGTACCGGTCGAGGAGTGCGTCGACTCCGTCCCGTACGTCGCGGTCGGACTGCACATCGGTCAAGACTCGCTCCTCTGGCTCTCGGTGCTGTCACGAGG
>NZ_JBHWCL010000173.1:0-19658 GCF_042735125.1 Kitasatospora sp. NPDC059599
GGGTTTTTTTTTTTTTATCACCCCCCCGGGCGGGGGGGGGGGGGGGGGGGCCCGGGCCCCCCGCGCCCCCCGGCCCCCCCCGCCGCACACTGGAGGGCGATGGACCGTACGGCGGTGGACTCCTCGGTGCTGCGCTCGGTCGGCTACGACCGGGCGGCGCGGCTCCTGGAGCTGGAGTTCGCCGGTGGACGGCTGTACGTGTACGCGGACGTACCGGCCCGGGTGCACCGCGAGCTGTTGGCCGCGGAGAGCCACGGGCGGTACTTCGTCCGGCGGATCCGCGGGCGGTACGCGTACCGGCGCTCGGGGACCGGCCGGTAGCCGCCGCCGTCCCGGGGACGGGCGAGGTGGCCGGCCTCGGCCTGGGGGCGGTGCAGGGCGGGGCGTCGTCGTGCCCGGCGTGCAGCACGGCGGTGACCTCGGCCTCGGTGGAGCCGCGGCCGGGTTCGACGAGGGTGTCGGCGAGGTGGGCCAGGAGCTCTCCCGGCGGGCTGCCGTGCGGGGCACGGTGATCAGGCGCCCGTCGGGGGCGAACCGGGCGGACACGCTCGGCGGGGCCGGGGCGGTTGCGGTCGTGCCGGGGGGCGCCGCCTCGCGAGGTGGGACGACCGGTTCTCAGCGGGCGCCGGTCGGGGTCGGCGCGACCGTCGTCCGAGTGGTGGTGCGGGGCTTGGCGGCGGCCTTGGCCTCCTTCGCGGCGCGCTTCACCTCCTGCTTGAACTCCCTCACCAGGGTCAGGGATTCGGGGCCCGTGATGTCGGCGACCGAGCGGTGCGCACCCTCCTCGCCGTACGCGCCGGCGGCCTCGCGCCAGCCCTCGGGGCGGACGCCGTACTGCTTCCCGAGCAGGGCGAGGAAGATCTGCGACTTCTGCTTGCCGAAGCCGGGCAGGGCGTTGAGGCGGCTGAGCAGTTCCTTGCCGGTGCGGACGTTCTTCCACAGTGCGGCGGCGTCGCCGTCGTACTGCGCGACGAGGAACTGGCAGAGCTGCTGGACCCGTTTGGCCATCGCCGCGGGGTAGCGGTGCACGGCGGGCTTGGCCGAGAGGAGCGCGACGAACTCCTCCGGGTTGTAGGTGGCGATCTCGTGGGCGTCCAGGTCGTCCCGGTCGAGGCGCTGGGCGATGGTCAGCGGGCCGGTGAACGCCCACTCCATCGGCACCTGTTGGTCCAGCAACATGCCGACGAGCGCGGCGAGCGCACTCCGTCCGAGCAGTTCGTCGGCCTCGGGCTGCTGTGCGAGCCGCACGGTGACGTTCATGGGCTTGCCCTCCTCGGAGTTGACGTCGGGTCGGCGCCCAGTCTGGTGGACGCGACCTGGGGGGAGGCGGTCAACACGCCCGTAGCGGTGGAAGTCTTGGTGTGCCAGGCCTTGCCGCACCTGCTTTGTTCGTTGGCGGAGCGGTTGTTGGGCGCTCCCGGGCGTGGCGCGGGATATTTTTTGCCCGCGCCTGTCACATCCGTCGCGGGTGCCGGGTCGGAGGGGTGTCGAACCGAACAGCCTGCGAATGGGGAGCACTTCAATGTCCGTCACCCACACCGTCGTCACCGTCCTCGCCGCCCTCATGGTCGGCTTCTCGGCCTACTCGGTCTTCGCCGGTGCCGAGTACGTGGTCAAGCCCCTCGCCGACTACGGCGTCCCGCGCGCCTGGTGGACCTGGCTCGGCGTCGCCAAGGCGGCCGGCGCCCTCGGCCTCCTGGCCGGCCTCGCCGTCCCCGCCGTCGGCTACGCGGCCGCCGTCGGCGTGATCCTCTACTTCCTCGGCGCCGTCGTCACCGTCGTCCGTGCGCGGGCGTACGCCCACATCCCCTTCCCCCTGGTCTACCTGGCCCCGGCGGCGGCGTCGCTGGCCCTGGGACTGGCCGCCTGAGGTCGCGGAGGGTCGCGGGGCGTCCCGGCGGGCCGGGCCGATCGCGGTCCGCCCCGGCGGAGTTGGGGCCCGGGGTGGTGAAGGGTGGTGCGCGGCGGGGCGGGGTGCGCGCGGAGGTGTGGGCGCGCTCGGCCGGGCGGGTGGTTCCGGTGGGGTGGGTGGGGCGGTGGGGGTCGGGCCGTACGTACGATCCAGGGCTGGCCGGTCGCTCGGGCGGCGGTTCGAGCTGGGGTTCGAGCTGGGGTTCGAGCAATTTGGTCATCTCATATGACTGTTCCTGTTGTGCCGGTGTGGCGTCCGGGTCGCGGGTCATTCTTGGTCCAATCGACGCGTCCAGAAAGGCTCGCCCGCCGTGACCCAGCCGTTCGAACTGCCGTCCTTCTACGTGCCGCACCCGGCACGCCTCAACCCCCACCTGGACGAGGCGCGGACCCATTCCACCGGCTGGGCCCGGGAGATGGGCATGTTGGAGGGTTCCGGCATCTGGGATCAGGCCGACCTGGAGGCCCACGACTACGGGCTGCTCTGCGCCTACACCCACCCGGACGCCTCCGCCGAGGTGCTGTCGCTGGTCACCGACTGGTACGTCTGGGTCTTCTTCTTCGACGACCACTTCCTGGACATGTACAAGCGCACCAACGACCGGGAGGCGGGCAAGGCGCACCTGGACCGGCTGCCGTTGTTCATGCCGGCCGACCCGGCCGCCGCGGTGCCCGAGCCGGAGAACCCGGTCGAGGCGGGCCTGGCCGACCTGTGGCGGCGCACCGTGCCGGCGATGGGCGAGGACTGGCGGGCCCGGTTCGCCGAGAGCACCCGCAACCTGCTCGACGAGTCGCTCTGGGAGCTCTCCAACATCGACGCGGGCCGGGTGGCCAACCCGGTCGAGTACATCGAGATGCGCCGCAAGGTCGGCGGGGCGCCCTGGTCCGCGCAACTGGTCGAGTACGCCGCCGACGCCGAGGTGCCGAAGGAGGTCTCCGGCTCGCGCGCGCTGCGGGTGCTGATGGACGCTTTCTCCGACGGCGTGCACCTGCGCAACGACATCTTCTCGTACCAGCGCGAGGTGGAGGACGAGGGCGAGCTGAGCAACGGCATCCTGGTGCTGGAACGCTTCCTGGAGTGCACCACGCAGGAAGCCGCCGAGGCCGTCAACGACCTGCTCACCTCGCGGCTCCAGCAGTTCGAGAACACCGTGTTCACCGAACTGCCGGTGCTGTTCGCGGAGACCGGGCTGGACCCGGCGGGTGAAGCGAAGGTCCTGGCGTACGTCAAGGGCCTGCAGGACTGGCAGTCCGGCGGGCACGAGTGGCACATGCGTTCCAGTCGCTACATGAACGGCGGTGGGGCGTCGGCCGGTTCGGCCGGCGAGGTGGCGCCGGGGTCGGGCGGTGCGTTGCCTGGCCTGCCCGGGCTGCCGGGCTCCGGCAACTGGTGGGACCAGTACGCGATCGGCGGGATCGGCACGTCGGCGCTGGACGTCCTGCGCAGCGGGGCCGTGACGGCCGTGGAGGCCGGGGGCGGTGCGGGCGGCGACACGGCGGCGCGCGCGGCGAAGGACGCGGCCGGCCCGGCCGGACGGCGGGCGCGCTCGCACGGGCACGTGCCGTTCCGGGCCGTCGGCCCGTCCCGACTGCCCGAGTTCAAGCTGCCGTTCACCCTGTCGCTGAGCCCGCACCTGGACGGCGCCCGGGAACGCGTGGTCGAGTGGGCCGAGCGGATGGGCCTGTTGGCGGCGGACCCGGGGGTGCCCGGATCGGGCATCTGGGACGTCGAGTCGATGCGCGACTACGACCTCGCGCTCTGCGCGGCCGGCCTCCACCCGGACGCCACCGCCGAACAACTCGACATCGGCTCGGCCTGGTTGGCGTGGGGCACCTGGGCCGACGACTACTACCCGACGGTCTTCGGCCGCACCCGCGACCTGGCCGGCGCCAAGCGCGCCACCGAGCGGCTGGGGCTGTTCATGCCGGTGGACGGCAGCCCGGCGCCGGAGCCGGCCAACGCGCTGGAGCGCGGCCTCGCCGACATCTGGGAGCGCACCGCCGCACCGATGAGCGTCGAGGCCAGGAGCCGGTTCCGCTCGTCCGTCGAGGCCATGACGGCGAGTTGGGTCTGGGAGATCGCCAACCTGATCCAGAACCGCGTCCCGGACCCGGTGGACTACCTGGAGATGCGCCGCGCGACCTTCGGCTCCGACCTCACCGCGAGCCTGTGCCGGCTCGGCCACGGCCGGGAGGTGCCGCCGGAGGTGTACCGGCACGGCTCGATGCGCGCGCTGGAGAACTCCGCCATGGACTACGGGGCCATGGTGAACGACGTGTTCTCGTACCAGAAGGAGATCGAGTACGAGGGCGAGCTGCACAACGTCGTCCTGGTGGTGCAGAACTTCTTCGCCTGCGACTACGCGGCGGCGGTCCGGATCGTCGACGACCTCATGCACTCGCGGCTGAGCCAGTTCCAGCACGTCGCGCAGAAGGAACTCCCGGTCATGTACGAGGACTTCGGGCTGGACGGAGAGGTGCGCAAGGTCCTCGACGGATACGTGAAGGAGCTGGAGAACTGGCTCGCCGGCGTCCTGAACTGGCACGAGGGCTGCCGCCGGTACGGCGAGGACGACCTGCGCCGGCACTACGGCGCGGAGCGGGACCTAGCCGCTGCGACGCGGGCGCGGCGGGCGGCCGCAGTGCCGTCCGTACCGGTGCCGCTCGGGCCGACCGGCCTGGGCACGGCCTCGCTGCGGCCGCCGCTGAGCGGGGCGGTGACGGAACACTGAGCGGTCAGGGCGGTCAGGGCGGTCAGGGCGGTCAGGGCGGTCGCGGCGGTCGGCGTCGTCGGGGTCGTCGCGGCTGACGGTGGGCGTCCGGCGCACCCGTGCGGGCCATCCCGCGCGGGTGCGCCGCGTCGTGGCTAGGCTGGCGAGTCGGGGGCCGGCGTGCGCCTTCCGGTGCGCGCATTCGCCGCACACGAGGGCAGAGACATGGCTGCGCTACCTGAGGGCACACCCTGTTGGGCCGACGCGATGTTCACCGACCTGGAGGGCGCGAAGGCCTTCTACGGCGACGTGCTGGGCTGGACCTTCGGCGAGAGTTCGTCGGAGTTCGGGAACTACACACAGGCGTACTCGGACGGCAAGGCGGTCGCCGCGGTCGTTCCGCCGATGCCCGGCCAGCAGGCGCAGTCCGCCTGGTGCCTGTACCTCGCCTCGCCGGACGCCGGCGCGACCGCCGCGCGGATCCGCGCCAACGGCGGCGAGGTGGTCATGGGGCCGATGCAGGTCGGCGACTTCGGCACGATGGTGATCGCCAAGGACCCGGGCGGCGTCGTGTTCGGCGTCTGGCAGGCCGGGCGGCACGAGGGCTTCGAGAAGCAGGGCGAGCCCGGCGCGTACAGCTGGGCCGAAGTGGTGACCCGCGAGCCCGCGAAGGCGGACGCCTTCTTCCCGGCGGTCTTCCCGTACGGCGTGCGGAAGATGGACTCCGAGGAGTTCGACTACCGGATGTTCCAGGTCGGCGACCGGCCGGTACTGGGCCGGATGGGAGCGGAAGGCGACTTCCTGCCGCCCGAGGCCCCCTCGTACGTCAGCGTCTACTTCGCCGTGGACGACGTCGACGCCGCGATCGAGCGGCTGACGGCGCGCGGCGGCAAGGTGTACTTCGGGCCGATGGACAGCCCGTTCGGCCGGTTCTCGGCGGTCGGTGACCCGCAGGGCGCGGCCTTCGGGCTGATCGACCTCGGACGGACCGTCGGCGAGACGCCCGGCACGGTGGAGGTCTGATGGGGACGCGCCGGTCCGGGCAGCGCCCGTGGGGCGCGCGGCCGTCGGGGTGCGTCCGATGAGCGAGCGCGAGGAACTCGTCGAGACGCTCGACAAGCACCGTGGTCTGCTGCGGCGCACCGTCCGCGACCTCACCGACGCGCAGGCGGCCGAGCGGACCACGGTCAGCGCACTGTGCCTCGGCGGCCTGATCAAGCACGTGGCGGCGGTCGAGGCGCGCTGGGTGCGGTTCATGACCGGAGGCGCGGAGGCGATGCGGGCCGGGGACGGGGACCCGGGCGGGTCCGGCGCCGCCGAGTCGTGGGCAGCCCAGTTCCGGATGGTGGAGGGCGAGACGCTGGCCGGGCTGCTCGCCGAGTACGAGCGGGTGGCGCGCGGGACGGACGAACTGGTCCGGACCCTGCCCGACCTCGACCTGGCCCACCCGCTGCCGCCGGCGCCGTGGTTCGAGCCGGGCGCGACCTGGTCGGTCCGGCGGGTGCTGCTGCACCTGATCGCCGAGACCTCCCAGCACGCCGGGCACGCGGACATCATCCGGGAGTCGTTGGACGGGGCGAAGTCGATGGGGTGAGGGCGGGCCGGGCGAGGCCGCCGGAGACGGCCCGGGCCGCTCGCGGGGCCGCTGCTCGGAAGGCCGTCAGGGGATCTCCACGCCGAGCAGGTCGCGCAGTGCCAGGCTGCCGTCCGGGGTGACCCGCAGGGCCCGGCCGGAGCCGATCCGCTCCACCCAGGCCCGGTCCAGGGCGGTCCGGCAGAGCGCCGCGCCCAGAGCCCCGCCGAGGTGGCTGCGGCGCTCCGTCCAGTCCAGGCAGCCACGCACCACCGGGCGCCCGCCGCGCCGGCCCGCGCGCGGCGGCAGCTCGATCGCCTGCGCGGCCAGCCAGTCCCGGCCGCGCTCGGTGACGGCGAGGCCGGACTCGTCGGCGACCAGGCCGCGGGCGAGCAGAGCGTCGGCGACGGCCACGCCGAGGCGGCCGGCCAGGTGGTCGTAGCAGGTCCGGGCGCGGGCCTCGGCGCTGAGCCGGGTCGCCTCGCCCAGGGTGCGGGGCGCGGACGAGCCGTTGCCGCCGACCCCCTCGGCGAAGGAGGTCAGGTCCTCGATCAGGGTGGCCACGGCGGGCGTGGCCAGCCGGACGTAGCGGTGCCGGCCCTGCCGCTCCTCGGCCAGCAGGCCGCCCGCGATCAGCCGGGACAGGTGCTCGCTGGCCGTGGACGGCGCGACGCGCGCGTGCCGGGCCAGTTCGCCGGACGTCCAGGCGCGCCCGTCGAGGAGTGCGGAGCAGAAGGCGGCGCGGGTGGGGTCGGCGAGCAGGGCCGCGAGGGCGGAGATCGCCGCGCCGCCGTGGTCGGCGCGCCGGGCCGGGCGGGGAGCCGGGGAACGGGCGGGGCGCGGTTCTGGCTGTGCCTGCGGGTGTGGCTGAGGCTGCGGGTGTGGCTGAGGGTGCGGTCGTGCTTGCGGTTGCGGGGGCATGGCTCCATGGTCGCTCCGGCACGTTTCGGCCGGGGCCGAAACGACCTGGGGCCACGATGACGGCATGAGCGAACCGACAGCCGTCTCCGACCGCGCGATCACGACCTTCTCCCGCTACGACGACGTCACGGCGGCCCTGGCCGACCCGGCGCTGGTCCCGCTGCCGGCCGCGCCCGTCGCCCCCGGCGGGCCGGCCGGGGTGGCCCGGCTGCGGGCCGCCGTCGCCCGGTTCAGCTCGGGCGGGACGCACGCCCGGCGCCGGGCGCTGGTGCTGGCCGACCTGGAGCGGCTGGACCCCGCCGCGCTGCGGGTGGCCGCAGCGGCCGGCTTCGAGCCCGACGTGCGGCTGCGGGTGGTCCGGGTGCTGGCGGCGGCGCTCGGCCTGGCGGACCCGGAGGCCGTGGCGCGGGACGTCGCGACGGTCGCCCGGTCGTACTTCGCGGACGTGCCGGACGACCCGGCGGCGGACGCGGCGGTGGCCCGGCTGCTGCCCGCGATGGGCGACCCGGACGAAGAGACGGCCGCCAACCGGATCGGCCTGCTCGTCCAGGCCTGCGACGCCACCGCCGCGCTGGTCGAGCACGCCCGCCGGAACGGGCTCGGACCGGCCGGCGCGCTGCGCGAGGACCCGCCGGTGCGGGTGATGCGCCGCCTCGCCGCCCGGGCGACCGAGGTCGGCGGGGCCGCCGTACCGGCGGGGACGCACGTCGTGCTGGACATCGCGGCCGCACAGGCGCAGGCGCCGGAGGGCGTCGCGCTCGGGTTCGGCGCGCCGCCCCGCCTCTGCCCGGGGCGTTCGCACGCGCTGGTCATCGCCGAGGGCATCCTGTTCGGGGCCTCCGATCCCGCGGACCCGGCCCTGAAGTCGGAGCCGGTGGACCGCGATGCGGTGGACGTGGAGCCGGCGGACGTGGAGCCGGCGGACCGCGGCGCGGAGGTCGGGAGGGGCGCCGGGAAGGCCGAACTCGCCGTACTGGTACCGGAGATGGTCGACCACGTACTCGCCCTGGCAGCCACCTGGACCGCCTGGGACGGCCGTCCGGTCGTCAACGCCGACGGACGCACCTACACGCCGCACAAGGCGGTTCGGCGGGTCACCGACCACCTCCTCGACCACCTCGCGGAGTGGGACGCCAGGCTGTCCGGCGAGCCGACCGACCCCGACCACTGGCACGCCTCCAACGTCACCACCCCGGCCGACCTCGCCCCGTTCACCGCCGCCGACCTGGACGAGGCCCGCAGCCGGCTGACCCGGCTGGCCGGGATCTGGTCCCGTCGGGTGGCCGCACTGCCGGAGGCGTACTTGGACGACTCGCCGGGTACGGGCTGGAGCTTCCGGCGGATCGTCCGCCACGTCGCGGAGTCCGGGTACTACGCGGACTCGGTGGGGGACCTGCAGAAGAGCAGGTGAGTGCCTGCGCTCGTGAGCGCATCAGCACGTGAGCGCATCAGCACGTGGGCGCGGGACCGCGCAGGAGCCCGTGCTGCCCGTACGAGCAGACGAACCCCGGAGGACACATGAAGCACGGAGGCCCCACCATGACCCCCTTCGCCGCCCTGCACCACCGCCCCGGACGGCCGCTGCTGCTCCCCAACGCCTGGGACCACGCCTCGGCCGCCGCCCTCGCCGAGGCCGGCCACGCCGCGATCGGCACCACCAGCCTGGGCGTGGCCGCCGCGGCGGGGCTGCCCGACGGCGCGGCAGCCACCCGGGCGGAGACCGTACGGCTGGCGCGGCGGCTCGGCCGCGGCGGCTTCCTGCTCAGCGTCGACGCGGAGTCCGGCTTCAGTGACGACCCGGACGAAGTCGCCGCACTGGCAGTGGAGTTGGCCCAGGCCGGGGCGGTCGGGATCAACCTGGAGGACGGCCGGGCGGACGGCACCCTGGCGCCGGCCGCCGTCCACGCGGCGAAGGTCGCGGCGGTGAAGGCGGCCGTGCCGGAGCTGTTCGTGAACGCCCGTACGGACACCTACTGGTGTGCGCAGGACGACCCCGAGCCGGAGACCCTCCGGCGTCTGGAGGCGTACCGGCGAGCGGGCGCGGACGGCGTGTTCGTCCCCGGGCTGGCCGATCCGGCGGTGATCGGCCGCGTGGTCGGCGCCCTCGCCGTCCCGCTGAACATCCTCTGGACGCCGGCCGGTCCGGGCCTCGCCGAGCTGGCCTCGCTCGGGGTGGCCCGGGTCAGCCTCGGGTCGCTGCTGTACCGCGCCGCGCTGGCGGCGGCGGTGGCGACGGCCGACGCGGTCGCCTCGGGCGGACCGGTCGGGGCGGTGCCGGGGTACGCGGAGGTGCAGGCTCTCAACGAGCGGTGATCCGGAGGGGGTTGGGCTCGCCCCCGGTGGCCGGGTCTTGTTTCCAGGCCCCTTTCCCGGGTCCTTCTCCTCGGGCTCCGGCCTCCGGCTCCGGCTGTCAGGCCCGGCCCTCACGGTCGGTGGACCGGGCCGCCCACGCGGCCTCGATCCCGTCCAGGATCAGCCGGACGCCGCTGAGGAAGGAGGAGTCCCGGCCCGCCAGGATCTCCTGGTCGACCTGCGTGGTGTACAGCCGGTGCAGTCGCGGGTGGTCCTTGGTGGCCTCGATGACGGCGGGCAGGAGCTGGTCCATCCACTCCTGCTCCTCCCGACCCCGCTTGGCCAGCGTGCTCAGCCAGGCGGCCTCGACGGTGGCCGCGCCGATGGTGTAGCCCATGACGACGCCCATCGCCTCGTTGGCGTCGACGAGGTCGACTCCCGAGTCCTCCAGCAGTGCCAGGAGCGCCTCGGACAGCCGCATCCAGCTGGGGCCGAAGTAGACCATCCCGACGTCGCCGATCACCGACACCATCCAGGGGTGGCGCAGGACGGCCGCGCGCACTTCCTCGGCGACCTCCTCGATGGCCGCGCGCCAGACCTTGGGGTCTCCGCCGGTGTTGCTGCCGTCGGCTCCGGTCGGCTCCGGTAGGGGGAGTTCGGCGAAGACCTGGTCGACGGCGAGCGCGAGCAGCTCGTCCTTGTTGGCGACGTAGGTGTACAGCGAGGTGGCGCCGGCGTTGAGGCGGGCGCCGAGCTTGCGCATGCTCAGCGCTTCGATGCCGTCGTTGTCCAGGAGGGCGAGGGCCGCGGTCACGATCTGCTCGCGGCTGAGGGCCGGCTGGTCCCGGCGGGGTCGCTGCGGTCGGGTCCACAGCGTCGGGATTCCCGACGTACCGTCCTCCGGCTTGGCCGCCATCCGGCCCTCCTCGTCACTGGTGCTCACCTGCGGCCGCCCGTCCGGGCTCCGTCGGGTTCAGCATAAGTGGCTCCGCACGGTGTACGGCGTTGCGAACACTGTGCGGTCTCCGTACAGTGTTCGGAGCGGCGCACACCGCACCCGTGGGGACGGCGGACGGTGTGCCCGCACCGACCTCCGCAGGGCTCCGGCCGCGGCGGACGACCACCCGCGCGGCCACGGCCTGCGCGCCGATGCCGATCCCGGGATTCGCGGACCGCGAACCCCGAGGAGTTCGTGACGTACGTGGCGAACGCGCCGTACGTGAAGTTCGAAGGGGGAAACGCGGTGGAACGGAATCCGCGGCGCTGGCTCATCCTGGTCGTGCTCTGTCTCAGCAGCCTGGTGCTGGTGATCGACAACATGGTCCTGACGGTCTCCATCCCGCCGATCGCGGAGGACCTCAAGGCCGGGGCGCAGGACATCCAGTGGATCATCGACTCGTACATCCTGGTCTTCGCCGGCCTGCTGCTCACCTCGGGCAGCCTCTCCGACCGCTACGGGCGGCGGAAGGTGATGATCGTCGGACTGGCACTGTTCGGCGCGGCCTCGCTGGTCGCGGCCGTCGCCGACAGCCCCGGCCAGCTGATCGCCGGGCGCGTCCTGATGGGCGTCGGCGGCGCACTGGTCATGCCGAGCACGCTGTCCATCCTGATCACCGTGTTCGACGCCGACGAACGGCCGAAGGCCATCGCCGCATGGAGCGCGGTGGCCATGGTCGGCCTGGTCGGCGGGCCGGTGCTCGGCGGCGCGCTGATCGCGCACTTCTGGTGGGGCGCGGTCTTCCTGCTCAACGTGCCCGTCGCGGCGGTCGCGATCCTCGCGGCGGTACTGCTGATGCCCGAGTCCAAGGGGCCGTGGCGTCGGCCCGACCTGCCGGGCATGCTGCTGTCGATGGTCGGCATGGCGGCGCTGGTCTGGTCGATCGTCGTGCTGCCCCGCGACGGCCTCACCAGCGCGAGCACGCTCGGCGCGCTCGTCGTCGCCGTGGCAGCGCTGGCCGGGTTCGCCGTCCGGCAGGTCCGCACCGACTCGCCGATGGTCCCGCTCAAGCTGTTCCGCAACCGGGTGTTCACCGGCGCCAGCTTCTCGCTCGTCCTGCTGACCTTCGCCACCGGCGGACTGATGCTGGTGCTCACCCAGTACCTGCAGTTCGTGCTGGAGTTCTCGCCCACCGACACCGGACTGGCCTTCATCCCGCTGGCCGTCGCCTCGCTGGTGTTCAACGGGGTGGGCGCCGCAGTCGGGAAGAAGGTCCCGGCACGGGTGCTGACCGCGGTGGGCATGCTGGTCATCGCCGGCGGGTTCGGGCTGCTGGCCACCCTCTCGGTCGGCGACGGCTTCCCCAAGGTCGCCCTGGCCATGCTGGTGCTGGGCGTCGGCTCCGGCCTCGGCATGCCCGCTGCCGCCAACGCGCTGATGAGCGCCATCCCCGGCGAGCACGCGGGCGTCGGCTCCGCGCTCAACGACACCGTCCAGCAGTCCGGTGCCGCGCTCGGCGTGGCCGTCCTCGGCACCGTGCTCTCCGGCACCTACACCGGCGCGATGCCCGCCGGCGCCCCCGAGGCCGCGCGCCACGACATCACCGGGGCACTCGCCGTCGCCGGCTCCACGGGGGACGGCGCACTGGTCGCGGCCGCCCGCGAGGCGTTCAACACCGCCACCTCCACCACGTTCACGGTGGGCGGCGTCGCGGTCGTGGCGGCCGCGGCGCTCACCCTGGTGCTGATGCGCGGCGGGGGTGCGGAGAGTGCGGGGAACGGGGCCGCCGGGAACGGGGCCGCGGGGTCGGGGGCCGCGGAGTCGGCGGTCGAGGCGGTCGGCTGAGCCGACGTCGCCCCGGCCGGGGTCCTGGCCTCGGGCCGGGGCCTTGGCCCGGGGCCGGCGGTGTTCAGCCGACCCCGGCCGGGGCCCCGACCAGGCGCTTCAGGGCGCTCCCCGGCGCGGGCGCGTAGCCTTCGCCCCATGTCCTCGGAGTACGTCGAGCGTGCGTCCCGGGTTCCCGGCGCGGTCGTCTGGACGAAGCGGGCTGTCGGACCCACGGGCGCCGACGCCGCCGGGCCCGTGCTGCCCGACGGCTGCATGGACCTGCTGTGGACGCCGGGTCGGCTGCTCGTCGCGGGCCCGGACACCCGGGCCTTCCGCCCGGGACCGGGCCTGACGGGCCCGTGGGCCGGTGTGCGCTTGCGCCCCGGTGCCGCGCCCGCACTGCTCGGCGTCCCCGCGCACGAGCTGCGGGACCGCCGGGTCGACCTGTCCGACCTGCGGCCCGGGGCCGAGGTGCGGCGCCTCACCGAACGGATCGACGCGGCGTCCGACCCGGCCGTCGCGCTGGAGGACCTGGCGCTGCGCCTGGCGGCCGCGGCGCAGCCCGAGGACCCGCAGATCCGGGCCGTGGTCGCCGCGCTCGCCGCCGGCCGGTCGGTCGCGGCCACGGCCGCGGCGGTCGGCCTCGGCGCGCGCCGACTGCACCGCCGCTCGCTGGCCGCCTTCGGCTACGGTCCCAAGACGCTTGCCCGCATCCTGCGGATGCAGCGCGCCCTCGCACTGGCCCGCTCCGGCGTCCCGCTCGCCGAGACGGCGGCCCGGAGCGGCTACGCCGACCAGGCCCATCTGGCGCGCGACGTCAGGGAGTTGGCGGGCATGACGGTGACCGCCCTGCTGGCTCCCTGACGGCTCAGGACAGCGGGGCGAGCAGGTCGACGCCGTTGCCGTCCGGGTCGTGCACCGTGGCGTAGCGCTGTCCCCAGAAGGCGTCCCACGGCTTCAGCTCCCCGTGGTACCCGGCGCCGGTCAGCTCCTCGTACAGTGCGTCCACGTGCGCGGGACTCCCGCAGCGGAAGGCCAGCGCGGTCCGCCCGCCACCGGTCGGCGGCTGCCAGGCCGGGTGGAACGAACGGATGGTGGACTCGGCGTCGAGCACCAGGAGCAGCCCGCCGGGCAACTGCGCCTCGACGTGCGGTTCCTGCTCGGCGCCCTCGGGGAACGCGATGCCGAGCCGCCGGTAGAAGGCGACCGAGGCGGCCACGTCGGAGACGGCGAGGCCGATGAAGGCGAGCTGCGGTGCGGGTGTGCTGTTCATGCCCCCACGCTAGGCAGGGCGCCCCCACCGGTCTTGAACGAATCGGACGTTGCCGCCCGGCGTTTCCCGGCGTCCCCCGGCGTTTCCGGCGTCCCCCGGCGTTTCCGGCGTCCCCCGGCGTTTCCGTCCGTGGTGACGTGACGGCTCCGGTGTCCTACCCGGCGGCCGGCCCGGCGCCCGAGCGCAGCGTGAGCAGGGTGATCTCGCTCGGGGCGAAGACCCGGAAGGGCGGGCCCCAGAACCCGGTGCCCCGGCTGGTGTAGAGCTGGGTCCGCTCCCCGTGCCGGCTCAGGCCCCGTACGACCGGCTGGTCGATCCGGACGAGGAAGTTGAACGGCCAGATCTGGCCGCCGTGGGTGTGCCCCGAGACCTGCAGGTCGATGCCGGCGGCGGCGGCCTGCGGGACGTACTTCGGCTGGTGGGCGACGAGCAGCACCGGATCCGCCGGGTCCGCCCCGGCGAGCGCGCCGGCCAGGTTCGCGCGGTGCCCGGCCAGGCCGGAGTGCTCTGCGGTCACGTCGTCCACGCCGGCGAGCACGAGGGCGTCCCCGCCGCGCTCCACCACGACGTGGCGGTTGTGCAGCGGTTCCCAGCCCAGTTCCGCCATGCGGTCCAGCCAGCCCTGGGCCTCCCCGCCGTACTCGTGGTTCCCCGTGACGTAGACCTTGGCCAGCCGCGAGCGGATCGTCCCGAGCGGCGCGGACTGCTCCCGGCGCTGGGCGGGGGTGCCGTCGGCGATGTCCCCGGCGTGGACCACGACGTCCGCGTCGAGCGCGTTGACCGCCTCCGCGACCCGCGCCGACCAGTGCGCCCGGTCGATCGGCCCGTAGTGGGTGTCGGCCAGCACCACGACCCGGGTTCCGTCCAGCCCGCCGCCCAGCCGCGGCACGTGGACGTCCAGCCGCCTCACCCGGGGCACGCGCATCGCCTCGTGGTGCCCCCAGCCCAGCAGCCCGGCCGAGACCGCGGCCACGACCACCGCCACGGTCCTGGCCCGGCCGGTGCCGCCGACGTCGAACCCGGCCAGCGCCAGGTCCGCCACGCCGCCCAGCACCGACCAGGTGAACAGCACCCAGATCACGCCGAGGCTGGTGTCCGCGATCCGGGCGGCCCGGTCGGAGCGCCGCGGCCCGTGGCCCGCGATCATCAGGAAGGGGAAGGAGACCATCCAGCCCGCGAGGACGACCGTGCCGGCCAGGAAGACCGGGAACGGCCAGCCTGCGCCACCGGCGAAGAGCGTCCACCACGGCGGGAAGCACAGGAGCAGGAGGACGAGGACGAGCACGGCCAGCCGCCGGAGCCCGGACCGCCGACGCCGCGCGCCCCCGCCCGCGGCCTCCGTACCCGGTGCGGCTGCCGCCGCCTCCCCGGGCGCGGTGCCGTCCACGACGCTCCCCGGTACCCCGCCGGCCGGCCGGAGGTCCGACCCCGACCCGATGGATCCGCTGTCAGTCACTGCGCCGCCCCTCACGTCGTCCGCTGTCCCCCCATCATCCGACGAAGGCCCCGACCGATCCTCGGTCGGGGCCTTCGCGATCACACCGGGAGGTGTCCGCCACCCCCGCCGGCTACGGGAGTGACGCGAGGAAGTCCGACAGCAGGGCGTGCAGGACGTCGGGCCGGTCGAGGTGGACGTCGTGGCCGGTGCCCGGGACGGAAACCGCCGTCGTCCGCGCCGACGGACCGGCCGAGTCGAGCATCCGCACGGACTCCGCGGGCGGAATGATGCCCTTCTCCCCGAAGACGAGCAGGACCGGGCACCGGACCTCGCGCCACTGCGGCCACCAGTCGCGGACGGACACCCCGGCGACGGCCCGGGTCATCACCGACCGCTCGAAGCGCGGGTACCAGCCGTCCCCGCGCCGCTCCAGCCCGGCCGCCCAGGCCTCACCGTTCAGGCCCTGCTCGGTGAGGAACGCCCGGGCCGCCGCCCGCGAGGGGAACGGGACCGGCCAGGAATCCAGCCACTCGCCGATCCCGTCCGCGGTCCCCGGGTCCCCCGCGGCCGCGCCGGACTCGACCAGCACGAGGCCTCGCACCAGCTCCGGGTGGGCGGCCGCGGTCAGCATCGCGGTGTGGCCGCCCAGCGACTGGCCCACCAGCACCGGGCGGTGCACACCGAGCTGCTCGCAGACCGCCCGCACGTCCGCGACGTACGCGGAGCGGGAGACGTCCGCCGGACGGCGCTCGCTCGCGCCGTGGCCGCGCTGGTCCACCGCGACCACGCGGTGCCGGGGGAGGAGGTGCGCCGCGGCCGCGTCCCACTCGCCGACGTGCCCGGCGAGGCCGTGCAGGAGGACGACCGGGACACCCGGGGGCGAACCGCCGTCGCCACCCCGGTCGCGGCAGCTCAGCCGCACGCCGTCCCGGACCACGATCCGCTCGGTCCACTCCGTCAGTCCGGCCCGCCCGGCCGGGCCGGTCCGTTCGGCGGGGCCGGTCTGCGGTTCCTGTGGCGTCTGCTGAGGCATCCGCCGATCATCCGCCACCCCTCCCGCCCCGAGCGACGGAATTTCCGCCCGCCCGGGCCGGCCCCCGCGACGGCGCCGCTCGGCGCCGCTCGGCGCCTTCCCATTCTCACGAGCCCTGTCCGTCGGGGTTCACACCCGTTCTGACCTGCGACGGAGTGAACGGCGGTGCCCTGGTCAGTCGATGCTGGGGCTGCGACGCTCAACGAGGGTGACGTCCCGCCAGTTGCCGTGGTGGCGGCCGATGCGTTCGCGGATACCGATGACGCGGAAGCCGACGCGGGCGTGGAGGGCCAGGCTGGCGGTGTTCTCGGGGAAGATGCCGGACTGGATGGTCCAGATCCCGGCGGCCTCGGTCGAGGCGATCAGGGCGTCGAGGAGCGCGGCTCCGACTCCTCGCCCGCGCGCGTCGGGGTGGACGTAGACGGAGTGCTCGACCACGCCCGCGTACGCGCACCGGTCGGAGACGGCGGTGACGGCAGCCCAGCCGAGGACCCGGTCGTCGGTGTCGAGGGCGACCAACCGGTGGTCAGGAAGCTTGGCGCGGTCGAAGGCGGCCCAGGTCGGGGCGGTGGTCTCGAAGGTGGCGTTGCCCTCGTCGATGCCGTGTCGGTAGATGGCCAGGATCTGGTCGGCGTGCTCGGGCGCCATGGCGGCGACGCGCAAAGCCCCGCTCATTCGGCAGTCTCGACGCCGAGGTCCGCGAGCAGGCCGCGGACGCGCCGCTCGATCTCGTCGCGGATCGGGCGGACGGCGTCGACGCCTTGGCCGGCCGGATCGTCGAGCTTCCAGTCCAGGTACTGCTTGCCCGGGAAGTACGGGCAGGCGTCGCCACAGCCCATGGTGATCACGACGTCGGACGCCTGGACGGCTTCGGTGGTGAGCACCTTCGGTGTCTCGGCGGAGATGTCGATCCCGACTTCGGCCAGGGCCTCGACCACGGCCGGGTTGACGGTGTCGGCCGGGGCGGAGCCGGCCGAGCGGACCTCGACCCGGTCGCCGCCGAGGCGGGTGAGGAAGGCGGCGGCCATCTGGGAACGGCCGGCGTTGTGCACACAGACGAACAGCACGGACGGGACGGCGGGGGTGCTCATGAAAAGGGGTCCTTCGGTCGTCGAAGCGGGAAGCGGCGGCGTCAGCGGGAGGCTTGGGCCGGGTGGTGGTCGCCGTGCGGGACGACGATGTCCTCGGCGGCGGGCGCCGGTCGGCCGAACAGCACGGCGACCAGCGTGATGCCCACGATCAAGCCGACGAGTTGGGCAGCGATGAACGGCAGGACGGAGGCTGGGGCGATGCCGGCGAAGGTGTCGGTGAATGCGCGGCCGATCGTCACGGCGGGGTTGGCGAAGCTGGTCGAGGACGTGAACCAGTAGGCGGCGCCGATGAAGGAGGCGACCGCAGCCGGAGCAAGGTGCGCGCGGCCGATGCGGGCCAGGCCGAAGATCAGCAGGATCAGGCCGGCGGTCGCGACGACCTCGCCCAGCCACAGATGAGGCGCCCAGCGATCATGCGTCGACCAGCGTACGAGCGGTTCGGCGAACATCGCGTCCGCGAGCACCGCGCCGCCGATCGCACCGGCGGCCTGGGCCGGAACGTAGGCCGCGACCTCCTTCAGCGCGGGCCCGTCCCCGTCGCGGCGGCCGGTCCACCAGGCGGCCAGGGTCACGGCCGGGTTGAAGTGGGCGCCGGAGACCGGGCCCAGCAGCAGGATCAGCACGCCGAGGCCGAACACGGTCGCGAGCGAGTTGGCCAGCAACTGGACGCCGACGTCCTGGGAGAGCTTGGTGGCCTGGATGCCGGAGCCGACCACGACGGCGACCAGCGCGCCGGTCCCGACGAACTCGACGGCTGCCCGGCGGCTCAGCGGAGCCATCTCGGTCATCTGGCCCCTCCGGCGGCGGTCGGGGCCTGGAGCAGGGAGGAAAGCCGGGCCAGAGCGGCGGGCAGCACCCAGTAGTAGACCCAGGTCCCGCGCCGCTCGGAGCCGACCAGACCGGCCTCGCGCAGCACCTTCAGGTGGTGGGAGATGGTCGGCTGGGAGACGTCGAACGGCCCGGTCAGGTCGCAGACGCACGCCTCCCCGCCCTCGTGCGAGGCGATCAGCGACAGCAGTCGAAGCCGCACCGGGTCCGACAGGGCCTTGAACATCTTCGCCAGGTCGACGGCGGCCTCTTCGCCCAGCGGCTCGCGGACCATCGGCGAGCAGCACACGACCGCCGCCTCGTCCTGGCCGAGCACCTTCAGTTCCAGATTCGACATGTGTCTATGTTGACGCCCATCTAATCCAGTGGCAAGCTCGCCTGTATCGACACCCGTCGAAACAAGACCCGGATCGGGGAGGACAGCCATGTCCCGCGTTCAGCTCGCCCTGCGCGTCGCCGACCTCGAAGGCTCCGTCGCCTTCTACTCCAAGCTCTTCGGCGCCGAGCCCGCCAAGCGTCGCCCCGGCTACGCGAACTTCGCCATCGCCGAGCCGCCGCTCAAGCTCGTCCTGATCGAGGGCGAGGCGGGCGAGGACACCCGCCTCGACCACCTCGGCGTCGAAGTCGAGAGCGCCGAGCAGGTCACCGCCGCCACCACCCGCCTCAAGGACGCCGGCCTGGCCACCTTCGAGGAGAACGACACCTCCTGCTGCTACGCGCTCCAGGACAAGGTCTGGGTCACCGGCCCCGGCAAGGAGCCCTGGGAGGTCTACGTGGTCAAGGGTGACGCCGACACCCTCGGCAAGCGTGCGGACAGCGCACCGGACGCCTGCTGTACTGCCGATGCGCGGCTTCTCGACCCCACTCGAAGCCCGGCCGAGGTCGGGGTTGCTGCGGATTGCGCCTGCGGGAGCTGATCCGCGCAGCGGCTCGGGCTCGGGGTCGGCCAGGCGGAGAACCCACGTCCGAGCGAGACCATCGAGGCTCGGGTGGCGGGCGAGCGCCCGTCGCCAGCGCCCGAAACCGCGACTGCGAACAAAACCGAGACCACGGAACGCAGAAGGCCCCGACCGGTGAACCGGTCGGGGCCGGATGAACGAGACCAGGATTGGGACCACCGGTTTCTCCTGGGCCGTGGCCTTGGCGGAGCCGGCGGGATGGTGCGATCATCCACCGATCGTTCCCGGTCCACGACGACGGCCGGCCCCGGGCCGGACAGGGGAGTTGGACGTGCCCAGCACCGAACTGAGCCACAGCTACGACATCGCGGCGACGCCCGCCGCTGTGCTCGCCCATCTGGCGAACCCCGAGAACTACGTCGGGCTCTCCCCGCTGCTCGTGGACGTGCGGGACGTGCGGTGCGAAGGCGGGGTCACGCACTACGTCGCCGTCGAGCGCTTCCGGTTCCTCGGACTGGTCCGGCACGACAACGTCATCCAGGTCAGCCTGCGCACCGAGGACGCCCGGCTGCCGGATGAGGCGACGGTCAGCGGCGAGGTGGTCAGTCCCGGCGGTGTGCGGATGGACTACCGCTTCGTCGTCACCGCTCTGGGCGACGGCGGCTCCCTGGTGGTCGATCGACTCCGGCTGCACGCGCCGTTCGGCCTGCTTCGCTATGCGGCGGGGAAGGCCGGAGCGGTGCAGGCCGAGCGCGGCCGAGTGTTGGCCCGACGGCTGGGCCGCGGCACCTGAGGCCGGTGGGCCCACGGGCGTCGCCGAGCGGGTGGGGGGTCTCATCCGGCGGGTGGCCGAGGGCGTCGAGGAAGACGCCCGACAGCGGACCGAAGGGCCCGTTGAGACTACGAGCAACGACGGCCCCGACC
>NZ_JBHWCL010000174.1:0-19514 GCF_042735125.1 Kitasatospora sp. NPDC059599
AGGAACCGAGCCACGACGCAGAAATGCGAACGCAACCCAGCCCGAACCTGGGAAGTGGTGTTTCAGAGGATTGGCCGCCCCGGGACCGTCCGCGCAGACGCGTGTCCGGTGCTCCCTGCCGAGCAGCTCGAAGAACTCTACGCGCTTCGGCGCCGGGATGCAAACGGCAGGCAAACGAACGCCGGCCGGACCCCGGGGAGAGGGGTCCGGCCGGCGAGGCTCGGGCTCAGCTGTTGGTGGGGAAGCCGAGGTTGATGCCGCCGTGCGACGGGTCCAGCCAGCGCTGGGTCACGGCCTTGCCCCGGGTGAAGAACTGGACGCCGTCCGGGCCGTACGCGTGGGCGTCACCGAACAGCGAGGCCTTCCAGCCGCCGAAGGAGTAGTAGGCGACCGGCACCGGGATCGGCACGTTGATGCCGACCATGCCGACCTCCACCTCGAACTGGAAGCGCCGGGCCGCGCCTCCGTCGTTGGTGAAGAGGGCGGTGCCGTTGCCGTACGGGTTGGCGTTGATCAGTGCCAGGCCCTCGTCGTAGGAGGCGACGCGCACGACCGAGAGGACCGGGCCGAAGATCTCGTCGTTGTAGACGGACATGCCGGGCTTCACGTGGTCGAACAGCGTCGGGCCGAGCCAGAAGCCGTCTGCGGTCGGGGTGCCGTCCTTGTCCTCGGCGGTGACCGGGTGCTTGCGGCCGTCCACGGCGAGCTCGGCACCGTCGGCGACGCCGGACTCCACGTAGGAGGTGACCTTGTCGCGGTGCTGGCCGGTGACCAGCGGGCCCATCTCGGAGTCGCCGTTGCACCCGGGGCCGACCTTGAGGGTGGCGACCCGCTGCTTGATCTTCTCGACCAGCTCGTCGCCGATCGGGTCGACGGCGACCAGGACGGACACCGCCATGCAGCGCTCGCCGGCCGCGCCGAAGCCGGCGTTGACGGCGGCGTCGGCGGCGAGGTCCAGGTCGGCGTCGGGCAGGACCAGCATGTGGTTCTTGGCGCCGCCCAGGGCCTGTACGCGCTTCCCGTAGCGGGTGCCGGTCTCGTAGACGTAGCGGGCGATCGGGGTGGAGCCGACGAAGCTGACGGACTTGATGTCCGGGTGCTCCAGCAGGCGGTCGACGGCGGCCTTGTCACCGTGGACGACGTTGAAGACGCCGTCCGGCAGGCCGGCCTCCTTCCACAGTCCGGCGAGGAAGTTGGCGGCGGACGGGTCCTTCTCCGAGGGCTTCACCACGACGGTGTTGCCGGCCGCGATGGCGATCGGGAAGAACCACATCGGCACCATGGCCGGGAAGTTGAACGGCGAGATGATCGCGACGGGGCCGAGCGGCTGGCGGATCGAGTAGACGTCGATGCCGGTGGAGGCCTGCTCGGTGAAGCCGCCCTTGATGAGCTGGGGGATCCCGCAGGCGTACTCGACGACCTCCAGGCCGCGGGCGATCTCGCCGAGGGCGTCGGAGTGCACCTTGCCGTGTTCCGCCACGATGATCGAGGCCAGCTCGTCGCGACGGGCGTTCAGCAGCTCGCGGAAGGCGAAGAGCACCGTCGACCGCTTGGCGACCGAGGCGGTGCGCCACTCGGCGAAGGCCGAGGCGGCGGCGGCCACGGCCTGGTCGACCTCGGCGATGCCGGCGAAGTCGACCTGGCCCGCGACCTGGCCCGTGGCCGGGTCGAAGATGTCACCACGACGGGGCGCCGCGCCGGCGGTGGCGACCGGCTTGCCGCCGATCCAGTGAATGATGTGCTTGCTCAAGGTCCGTCTGCCTCCGAAGTCCCGGGCGGCGTCCTGCCACCGGTCCGGTCTGGCGCCGCCCGCGGGTGGGCCGGGCGACGGAAATTCACGGGGCTACCGCGCTCTTCTCCCAGTGTGGTCCCGGTTCCGGCCCGGCTCAACGAACAGGCTGACGGGGATCTCGGATTCAGCCTTACAGGTCGTCCGGTCGCTACTCCGAACGCCTCTCCGCCCCGCCCGGAACGCGGCTCAGGCTTCTTCGTCCTCCGATGACCGGCCCTCCGACGACGGGCCTCCCGGTGACAGGCCCTCCGACGACCGGCCCTCCCGGGTTCGGCCCTCGAACGCGCCCGCCGAGAACGGATCGTCCGGCGAGAGATCGTCCTGCACCGACTCCTCCAGGTACGGATCGTGCAGGCCGTCCGCCGCCTCCTGGGTCTCCAGCAGATCCAGCCGCAGGTCCTGTGCCCACGCCAGCGCCCAGCGCTTCAGCCCGTCCACCTCGCCGGCCGGGACGCCCCGGGCGCGGAACCGCCCGTCCGCCGCCTCGGCGAGCGTCTCCAGCCGGTCGGCGAGCGCCGCGAGCTGGAGGTCCTGGTCCAACTCCTTGGCCAGGGCGATCAGTTCGCCCTCCCGGTAGCAGCGGGTGAGGGCGTGGACGTCGACCAGGTCGCGCGGCATGCCCCGGTCCACGAGCAGCGCGGTGGTCAGTGCCGCGGCGTCCTCCAGGGCGACGACCGGCAGCACCACCGGCGGCTCGTCCGGCCCGGGCGCGCCGAGGTCGAGGCGGACCGGCCGGTGGCCCAGCGGTTCCTTGCGCAGTTCCACCGAGTGCGTCCGGCCGCCCAGCGCCAGCCGGACGGTGAGCTGCTCCAGCCGCGGGGTGCCCGGGCGTTCGGCCACCCCGCCGCCGGCCGCCCGGTACGCCTCGGACAGCGCGTCGGCGACCTCCGGCAGGTCGGCGCCGCCGGTCGCCAGGGTGAGCCCGTCCTGTGTGCAGGCCGTGACGCCGTGGGCGCGCAGCGCGTGCCCGCCGGCCAGGGCGAGGCCGTACCGGACGCAGACCGGCGCGGCCAGGCCGGCCAGTCGCAGCTGGGCGGGGCCCGGGCGGAGGGCCGCGTCGACGGTGTGCGGGGCGGTGGTCACGCCTCCAGTCTGACGCGACCGCCCGCCCGGCGCGCCACCGCCGCCGCGCTCACCACCCGCCGAGGCCAGCCGCCGCCTCGTGCAGGGCGAGTTCCAGCAGCACCGGGTCGTTGAGCCGCCCGGAGCCGTCCGGCGGGACGAGCCAGCGCACGCCGCGGCTGCTGCGCTCGGGGTGCGGAACGACGATCCAGGTGCCGTCGCCCGCGCCGCGCACGCCCGTGCCGACCCAGCGGGCGGCGGTGCCGACCGGTACCAGGAAGGTGACGTGCTCCTCGCCGAAGTCGGTGAGGACCGGGCCGCGGGTGCCGGTGGCCAGGACGTCCAGCGCCGGGCGCCCGAGCCGGCCGGGGACGGACAGCACGTCCCAGCGGCGGCCGGCCGGTAGCAGCATCAGGCCCAGCCCGGTGCGCTCCCACTGTTCCCGGAAGGATTCCGGGTCCGGTGCCGCTTGGGCGAGCCAGTGCAGTCCGGTGCTCTCCATGTCTGTCCCCGCTCCTTGCCGTTCGTCCTGTTCGGGCCCGGCGGGGAAGACCGAGACCCGCCGTCACCAAGGAGAGGCGGACGGCGGGTCCCTCTTACACGGGTCCGGGCACCGACGGGTCGGCTGCACGGCGCCGGCAGTCGAACGGGGCCGGCTGCACGGGCCCGACGGCCGAACGGTGTCGAGAACCGAACGGGGTCGAGGTCCGAACGGGGCACAGGACCGAACGGGTCAGCTGTCGAAGCCCAGCCCCAGGCGGTCGAGCGTGCGCAGCCAGAGGTTGCGGTGGCCCCCGTTGCGGTCGGCCCGCTCCAGCGACCGGGTGGTGATCTCGATCCCGGCCCAGCGCACCGGCTCGGGCGGGAACGGCAGCGGCTTGCTGCGGACCATCTCCAGCGAGGTGCGCTCGGTGCGCTCGCCGGCCAGCAGGTCGAGCATCACCTCGGCACCGAAGCGGGTCGCGCCGACGCCGAGCCCGGTGTACCCGACCGCGTAGGCGACCTTGCCCCGGTACGCGGTGTCGAAGAACGCCGAGAACCGGCTGCAGGTGTCGATCGCGCCGCCCCAGGCGTTGGTGAAGCGCAGGCCCTCCAGCTGCGGGAAGCAGCGGAAGAAGTTGCCGGCGAGGGTGCGGAAGGTCTCCGGCCGCTGGTCGTACTCGTGCCGGACGTGGCCGCCGTAGTGGTAGACCGCGTCGTAGCCGCCCCAGAGGATCCGGTTGTCGGCGGAGAGCCGGAAGTAGTGGAACTTGTTGGCGCTGTCGCCGAGGCCCTGGCGCCCGCGCCAGCCGATCGAGGCGAGTTGCTCGTCGCTGAGCGGCTCGCTCATCAGCGCGTAGTCGTACACCGGCACGACGTACGGGCGGACCCGCTTGAGCAGGGACGGGAAGACGTTGGTGCCGAGCGCGACCCGGCGGGCGAAGATCCGGCCGTAGGGGGTGCGGGCGGCCATGCCGCTGCCGTGCTCCCGCAGGTCGGTGGCCCGGGTGTGCTCGTGGATCCGTACGCCCTGGCTCAGGCAGGCCTCCTTGAGGCCCCAGGCGAGCTTGGCGGGGTGGACCATCGCCACCCCTTCCTTGTCCCAGAGACCGCCGAGGAAGGTCGGCGAGTCCACCTCGGCGCGCACCTCGTCGGCGTCCAGGACGGTGACGTCGAGGCCGTAGCGGGCGACGGCCTCGGCGACCTCGTGGAGTTCCTCGACCTGGTGGGGCTGGGTGGCGACGTCGATCTCGCCGGTGCGCTCCCACTCGGCGTCGATGCCGTAGCGCTTGAGGGTGGCCTCGATGTCGTCGAGGTTGGCGGCGCCGAGGCGCTCCAGCCGGGCGAGTTCGGACGGCCAGCGGTCCAGGCCGTTGCCGAAGCCGTGGGTGAGGCTGGCCGCGCAGAATCCGCCGTTGCGCCCGGACGCGGCCCACCCGACCTCGTTGCCCTCGACCAGCACGACGTCCAGCGAGGGGTCGCGTTCCTTGGCGATGAGGGCGGTCCACAGGCCGGAGTAGCCGCCGCCGACGACCAGCAGGTCGCAGGTGGTGTCGCCGACCAGGGCGGGCAGCGCCGCCGGCCGACCCGGGTCCTCCAGCCAGAAGGGGGTGGGCCTGGCGTCACTGAGTGCGCGGGCGGAGTCCATGCATTATCAGCCACTTTCTACGGATAGATGTCGTTACCGGCCGCCGCTGACCGACCGTAGGTCAGGCGGTGGCCTTCCTGCGGTTGCCCAGCCACTGACCGACGACGGTCAGCACGACGGCGGCGAGGAACATCGCGGTGCCGATGACGTTCACCTGCACCGGGATGCCGCGCTGCGAGGCGCCCCAGACGAACATCGGGAAGGTGACCGTGGTCGGGCCCGAGTTGAACTGGGTGATGATGAAGTCGTCGAAGGAGAGCGCGAAGCTGAGCAGCGCGCCCGCCGCGATGCCGGGCGCCGCCAGCGGCAGGGTGACCCGCAGGAAGGTCTGGGTGGGGGTCGCGTAGAGGTCCTGGGCGGCCTGTTCGAGCCTCGGGTCCATGCTCATCACGCGCGCCTTGACCGCCGTCACCACGAAGCTGAGGCAGAACATGATGTGCGCGATGAGGATGGTGGTGAAGCCGAAGGGGATGCGCATGTTGAGGAAGAGCGTCCCGAGCGAGGCGGCCATGACCACCTCGGGCATGGCCATCGGCAGGAAGATCATCGCGGTGGTGGCCGAGCGGCCGCGGAAGCGGTAGCGGGCCAGCGCGAAGGCGACCATGGTGCCGAGCACGGTGGCGCCGATCGTGGCGAGCACGGCGATCTGCAGGCTGAGCGAGAGCGACTGGCACATGTCGGCCACGCCGCAGGGGTTCGTCCAGGCGTCGGTGGAGAACTCGTTCCACTCGTAGTTGAACTTGCCCACCGGCTTGTTGAACGAGAAGGCGAGCACGACCAGGTTGGGCAGCACCAGGTAGGCGAGGGCCAGCACGCCAGCCAGGACGACCAGGTGGGCGCGGACCCACTTCAGGATTCGGGACATCAGACCAGATCCTCCGTCCCGGCCTTGCGCATGTAGACCGTCACCATGCCCAGGATCAGGGCCATCAGGATGAAGCTCAGCGCGGCCGCCGTGGGGTAGTCGAGTACGTTCAGGAACTGCTTCTGGATGCCGTTGCCGACCATCTGCTCGCTCGGCGAGCCCAGCAGCTGGGCGTTGATGTAGTCGCCGGAGGCCGGGATGAAGGTCAGCAGGGTGCCCGCGACCACGCCCGGCAGCGAGATCGGGAAGGTGACCTTGCGGAAGGTGGTGAACGGCCGCGCGTAGAGGTCGCCGGCCGCCTCGTGCAGGCGCGGGTCGATCCGCTCCAGCGAGGTGTACAGCGGGAGGATCATGAACGGCAGGAAGTTGTAGGTCAGGCCGCAGACCACCGCGAGCGGCGTGGCCAGCACCCGGTCGCCGGAGGTGAGGCCGACCAGGTTGGTGAGGTCGAGGACGTGCAGGGCGTTCAGCGCGCCGACCACCGGGCCGCCGTCGGACAGGATCGTCTTCCAGGCCAGCGTGCGGATCAGGAAGCTGGTGAAGAACGGCGCGATGACCAGGATCAGGATGACGTTGCGCCAGCGCTTGCTCGCCTTGAAGGCGATCGTGTAGGCGAGCGGGTAGCCGACGGCCAGGCAGAGCACGGTGGCGACGGCGGCGTAGGAGAACGACCGGACGAAGTGCCACTTGTACTCGACCAGGGCGTCCCAGTACGTCGAGAAGTGCCAGGTGACCTTGAAGCCCGCTTCGAGCGAACCGGTCTGCAGCGAGGTGGACGCCTGGTAGACCATCGGGACGGCGAAGAAGACGACCAGCCAGGCAATGCCGGGCAGCAGCAGCCAGTACGCGGTGAGCTTGCGCTTCGGCTTGCGCTCCGCCACCGACGGGATGACTTGGGGCGGCGCGGCCGGGGCGGTGGTGGTCATGCGGCCTCCTCCCCGGTGCCCGCGTCGATCGCCTGTGAGGCGTCCAGGGCGAAGGAGTGCGCCGGGTTCCAGTGCAGCCGGACGGCGGCGCCGGGGACTATCCGGGCGTCGCGCTCCATGTTCTGCTCGAAGACGGTGACCTCCTGGCCGCCGTCGGTGCGCACCACGTACTGGGTGGAGACGCCGATGAAGCTGGAGTCGAGCACCGTGCCGGCCAGCTGGTTGCGGCCGTCGGCGACCTGCTCGGAGGCGTGCGTGATGGTCATCTTCTCGGGTCGCACGCCGAGGTGGACGCGCTTGGCGTCGGTGGCGCAGCGCGCCTTCGGCACGGTGAGGCGGGCGCCGGCCGCGCTCAGCAGCAGGTCGCCGCCGTCGGTGCCGGTGACCTCGGCGGGCAGCAGGTTGGACTGGCCGAGGAAGTTGGCCACGAAGGTGGTGGCGGGGTTCTCGTACAGCTCGGCGGGCGCGCCCAGCTGCTCGACCCGGCCACCGTTCATCACCGCGATGGTGTCGGCCATGGTCATGGCCTCCTCCTGGTCGTGGGTGACGTGCACGAAGGTGATGCCGACCTCGGTCTGGATCCGCTTGAGTTCCAGCTGCATCTGGCGGCGGAGCTTGAGGTCGAGCGCGCCGAGCGGCTCGTCCAGGAGCAGCACCTGCGGGTGGTTGATCAGCGCGCGGGCGACGGCGACGCGCTGCTGCTGGCCGCCGGAGAGCTGGTGCGGCTTGCGCCGGGCGTACTGGCCGAGTTCGACCAGCTCCAGCATGTCCTCGACCTGCTTCTTGACGTCCTTCCTGCCGCGCCGGCGCAGGCCGAAGGCGACGTTCTCGAAGATGTCCAGGTGCGGGAAGAGCGCGTAGCTCTGGAAGACGGTGTTCACCGGCCGCTTGTACGGGGGCAGGGCGGTGACGTCCTGGCCGCCGATCAGGACGGTGCCGCTGGTGGGCTCCTCCAGGCCGGCGATCATGCGCAGGGTGGTGGTCTTGCCGCATCCTGAGGCGCCGAGCAGGGCGAAGAAGGAGCCCTGGGGGACGGTCAGGTCGAGGGGGTGGACGGCGGTGAAGGAGCCGTAGGTCTTGCCGATGCCGGTGAGCCGGACGTCGCCGCCGACGGCCGCGTCGCGCTGCTGGTCTGTCATGGGGTGGTGTCTTCCTGGGGTTCTCGGCCGGGGGTGGGGGTCAGGCGCCGATGAGCTTGGAGAACTTCTGCTCGAAGTCGCTCTCCTCGCTCTCGGTGAGCGTGCGGAACACGTGTGCCTTGGCCGCCATCTCGGGGGTGGGTACGACCAGCGGGTTGGCCGCGGTGTCCGGGGCGAGGGTGGCGAGCTCGTCGTTCATCCCGGTGACGGCGGAAACGAAGCCGATGCCCGCGACCAGTTGCGCCGCGATCTTCGGCTGATAGTAGAAGTCGATCAGCTTTTCCGCGTTCGCCTTGTGCTGCGCCTTGGCCGGAACCAGCATGTTGTCGGTCGAGGAGAGGAAGCCCTTCTCCGGGATGACGAACTCGATGTCCGGGTTGTCGGCGCGCAGTTGGATCAGGTCGCCGCCCCAGGCGATGCAGGCGGCGATGTCACCGGAGGAGAGCTCCTGGCCGTAGTCGTTGCCGGTGAAACGCCGGATCTGCTTGCTGTCGACGGCCTTCTGCAGGCGGGCGATCGCGGCGTCGAAGTCGTCGGCGGTGAACTTCGCCGAGTCCTTGCCCTGGTCCAGCAGCACCATCCCGACGCTGTCGCGCATCTCGGAGAGGAAGGTGACCCGGCCCTTGAGCTCGGGGTCGTCCAGCAGTTGGGAGACGCTGGTGACCTCCTTCCCCTTGGTCGCCTTCTTGTTGTAGGCGACGACGGTCTGGATACCGGCCCACGGGTAGGAGTAGAGCCGGCCCGGGTCCCAGTCGGGGGCGCGGAAGCGCGGGTCGACGGTGGTGATGGCGGTGGTCACGTTCGCCGGGGTGAGCTTCTGCACCCAGCCGAGCCGGATCAGCCGGGCGGCCATCCAGTCGGTGAGCACCATCAGGTCGCGGCCGGTGTCCTGGCCGGAGGCGAGCTGCGGCTTGATCTTGCCGAAGAACTCGACGTTGTCGTTGACGTCCTCGTTGTACTTGACCTTGATCCCGGTGGCCTGGGTGAAGGCCTCCAGGGTGCCGTGCTTCTCCTTGTCGTTCTCGTCGGTGTCGATGTAGAGCGGCCAGTTGGAGAAGGCGACCTCCTTCTCCGTGTCCGAGAGGTCCTTGGCGGCGTTCGCGGTGGAGTCGCCGGTCGCCCGGGGGGCCGCCGGGATCCCGCAGGCGGCCAGGGTGCCCGCCCCAGCGGTGAGGGCGGCGGCGCGCAGCAGGGTGCGGCGGCCGAGTGCGGCCCGGCCGCTGGTCAGGCTGCGCTCCCAGGCCCTGCGGACCGGTTCGGGCAGACCGTCGGTGAGCTCGTTGAACGCCATGGAACGGGCCTCCTGGGGGGAGAAGGGGGGCGTGGGGGAAGTGCCCCGGTCCGGGGGTTATCTGTCTCCGAAGACGGTGCGGTGCCAGTCCTTGCGGGCCACCGCGGTGGTGTCGAACATGACGTGCTTGACCTGGGTGTACTCGTCCAGCGAGTACTGGGACATGTCCTTGCCGTAGCCGGACGCCTTGTAGCCGCCGTGCGGCATCTCGCTGATGATCGGGATGTGGTCGTTGACCCACACGCACCCGGCCGCGATCTCCCGGGTGGCGCGCAGCGAGCGGTGCACGTTGCTCGTCCAGGCGGAGGCGGCCAGGCCGTAGGGGGTGTCGTTGGCCAGCCGGATGCCCTCGTCGTCGCCGTCGAAGGGGAGCACGACCAGCACCGGGCCGAAGACCTCTCCCTGGACGACCTCGCTGTCCTGGGCGGCACCGGTGATCAGGGTGGGCGGGTAGTACGCGCCCCGGGTGAGGTCGTGGCCGTCGTGGCCCTTCTGCGGCACCCGGCCGCCGGTGACGACGGTGGCGTAGCCGCGGGCACGCTCCACGAAGCCGGCCACCCGGTCCCGGTGGGTGTACGAGACCAGCGGGCCGAGGTCGGTGTGCGGGTTCAGCGGGTCGCCGATCCGGATCGCCGCGAACAGCTCGGCCACCCCCGCCACGAAGGCGTCGTACAGCGGGCGCTGGACGTACGCGCGGGTGGCGGCGGTGCAGTCCTGGCCGCCGTTGATCAGCGAGGCGGCGACGGCGCCGTGCACGGCGGCGTCCAGGTCGGCGTCGTCGAAGACCACGAACGGGGCCTTGCCGCCGAGCTCCAGGTGGGTGCGCTTGACGCTCGCGGTGGCGATCTCGGCGACCCGCCTGCCGACCGCGGTGGAACCGGTGAAGGAGACCATCGCGACGTCCGGGTGCCCGACCAGGTGCTCGCCGGCGGTCCGGCCGGCGCCGGTGACCACGTTGACCACGCCGTCCGGGATGCCCGCCGCCGTGCACGCCTCGGCGAACATCAGCGAGGTCAGCGGGGTCAGTTCGGCGGGCTTGAGGACGATGGTGTTGCCCGCGGCGATCGCCGGGAGGATCTTCCAGGCGGCCATCTGCAGCGGGTAGTTCCACGGCGAGATCGAGCCGACGACGCCGACCGCCTCGCGCCGCACGTACGAGGTGTGGTCGCCGGAGTACTCCCCCGCCGCCTTGCCCTCCAGGTTGCGGGCGGCGCCGGCGAAGAACGCGGCGTTGTCGATGGTGCCGGGGACGTCGAACTCGGTGGCCAGCTTGACCGGCTTGCCGGTCTGCGCGGTCTCCACCCGGGCGAGGTCGCCGCAGGCGTCGGTCAGCACGGCGGCCAGCCGGGTGAGCGCCTCGGAGCGCGCCCCGGGAGTGGCCGAGGACCAGCCGGGCAGGGCCGCCCTCGCGGCGGCGACGGCCGCGTCGACGTCCTCGGTGGTGGCCAGGGCGACCTGCTCGACCACGCTGCCGTCGGCGGGGTTGACGACCTGGAAGGGCTCGCCGCGCCCCCGGGTCCGGCGGCCCGCGATGTGCTGCGCCCCGGCGCCGAAGTCGGTCAGGTCCATCTGGTTCCTCCAAGTGCCGGTGGTACGACTGAGCGACGGAGCGCCGCCCCCGAGGTGGGGGTCTGCGGGGGCGGGAGTCCGTCCTGTCGATCATCGGGGTTGCGCGATCCTGGCAGTCCGGCTGGCACCGGACAAGGGATTCCACGGTTGCGTTCCGGTCACCGCGACGGAATCCGGCGTGGGGTCGGTTATCCGCCACAGCCGACCCGCTGACCATGCCCGGTGCCGCCGGGGCGTGACAAGGGTCACTGCGACAATCTCGGCACGAAGGGCCTTACAGGGTGCAAGGGTCCCGGCAGGGCGACAGGTCGTCGCGGGGATGGATGATTCACCTGACACTCTGATCACCCCGTCCCCACTCCGGCCCCCCGGCCATGGAGGCCCGCGATGCTCCCCACCGTCGCCCGAGTACTCGACCTGGAGGTGATGCGGCGTGGCCTCCCCCAGGTCGTGGCCGGCGCCGACCACCTGGAGCGGCCGGTCCGCTGGGTCCACGTCAGCGAACTGCCCGACGTCGCCGGGATGCTCCGGGGCGGCGAGCTGGTGCTGACCACCGGCATCGCGCTGCCCGAGGACCGCGCGGGCCTGGCCCGCTACGTCCACGACCTGGACGAGGTCGGGGTGGCCGGCCTGGTCGTCGAGTTCGGGCGGCGCTACTTCGACGCGCTCCCCCGCGCCCTGGTGAACGCCGCCGAACAGCGCGGGCTGCCGCTGATCACGCTCCGCCGCGAACTGCGGTTCGTCGCCGTCACCGAGGCCGTGCACGCCCTGGTGGTCAACGCCCAGTTGGAGCAGCTGCGCGTGTCGGAGTCCGTCCACCAGGTCTTCAACGAGCTGGTGGTGGAGGGCGCCGAGCCGCCCGAGGTGATCCGGCAGGTGGCCCGGATGGCGGGCGGGCCGGTCGTCCTGGAGAACCTGGCCCACCAGGTGCTCGCCCACGACGCCGCCGGGCGTCCGGAGGCCGAGGTGCTGGAGGACTGGGAGCGCCGCTCGCGCGGGGTCCGTCCGGCCGGACGCACCGGCCACGACCCGCGCAGCGGCTGGCTGGTCACCACCGTCGGCGCCCGCGGCCAGGACTGGGGCCGGCTGGTGCTGGTCCAGGACCCCGGCCCGCTGCCCGAGGGCGAGGCCCACCCGCACACCATGCTGCTGGAGCGCGGCGCCTCCGCGCTGGCACTCAACCGGCTGGTGGTCCGCGACCGGGAGAGCCTGGAGCGGCAGACCCACCGCACCCTGCTCTCCGGCATCCTCACCCACGCGCTGACCGTCTCCGAGGCGGCGCTGCGCGCCCAGGCGCTCGGCGTCCCGCTGGAGGGCCGCCGGCTGGTCGGCGTGGTGCTGCGGCAGCGGCGCGGGCCGATCCCGGCCGCGCTGGAGGCCCAGGCCCGGCTGCGCGACTTCACCGAGCTGGCCGCGGGCGCGGTCCGGGCCTGCCGGCTCTCCGCCCTGGTCGGCGCGCTGGACGACGAGGCCGTCGGACTGCTGATCGCGCTCGGCCCCCAGCAGGACGAGCACGCCGCGCTGGACTCCCTCTCGGCCGCCCTGCGCCGGATGTCCGCCGAGGCCGGCCGGGAGGGCGCCGACCCGGCGGGTCCGGTGGTCGCCGTCGGTTCATCGGTCGGCTCGGTCCGCGACGCCCGGCGCACCCTGCTGGAGGCCACCCAGGTCGCCGACGCCGCCCTGCACGACGTGCCCGGCGGCGGCCGCAGCTCCTCCTACTACCGGCTGCCGGACGTGCGGCTGCGCGGCCTGCTCCACCTGCTGCGCGACGACGCCCGGCTGCAGACCTACGTGGAGCGCGAGCTGGGCCCGCTGCTGGCGCACGACGCCGAGCACAACGGCCAGTTGGTGCAGATGCTGCGGATCTACCTGGAGCAGGGCCGGAACAAGTCGGCCGCGGCGGACGCCGCGCACCTGTCCCGGCCGTCCTTCTACGACCGGCTGCACAAGGTCGAGCGGATCCTCGGCGTCGACCTCGACCAGGTCGAGTCCTGCCTCTCCCTGCACGTCGCCCTGCTCGCCCTGGACGCCGTGCGGCGCTAGGTGTACTGACCTGTCCGGCCGGTGGCGCGCCCGGCGGTCACCCGCCGGTGACGCGCCCGCGCGGTCCTCCCGTCCGAGGTCGGCACGCCCCGCGTCCTCACACGCCGGTGATGCGCCCCCAGACCTTGTGCAGTCGGGGCCGCTCGGCCGAGGTGACGTCGCGCATGGTGCGCAGCCGGGCGCGCATCTCCTCGGTCGGGAAGACCAGCGGGTTCTCGGCGAGTTCGGCCTTCTCCTTGTCGCCGCTGGCCGCCAGCACCTCGCGGGCGGCCGGCACCGGACAGATGTACTGGACGAACGCCGCGAGCTCCGCGGCCACCTCGGGCCGGTAGTAGTAGTCGACCAGCAGTTCGGCATTGCGCTTGTGGACGGCGCGGTTGGGGATCATCAGGCTCTCCGCCCACAGCTCGCCGCCCTCCTCCGGCACCACGAACTCGATGTCCGGGTTCTCGGCGGTGAGCTGGACCGCGTCGCCGGAGTAGGCCTGGCAGGCGAGCGCCGCGCCGGAGGCGAGGTCGCTGGTGTAGTCGTTGCCGGTGAAACGGCGGACGTGGCCGGTGTCCACCATCTTCTGCACCAGGTCCATCGCCTTGTCCGCGTCGTCGTCGGTGAACGCCGCGATGTCCGCGCCCTGGGAGAGCATCAGCAGCCCGATCGCCTCGTCCAGGCCGGCGAACAACGTGACCCGCCCCTTGAGTTCGGGCGCCCACAGGTCGGCGGTGGACCTGATCTCCCGGCCGAGGGCCTTGCGGTTGTACGCGATGCCGGTGATCCCGGACTGCCACGGCACGCTGCGCCGGCGCCCGGGGTCGAAGGCCGGGTTCGCGAGCTGCGGGTCCAGGTTGGCGCTGACGTTGGGGAGGTTGGCCCGGTCCATGGCCTGCACCCAGCCCAGCGAGACGTACCGGCCGGCCATCCAGTCGCTGATCACCATCAGGTCGCGGCCGGGGTCGGCGCCCTGGGTGAGCACCGGGCTGATCTTGCCGAAGAACTCGTCGTTGTCGTTGATGTCCTCGGTGTAGGCGACCTCGATCCCGCTCTGCTCGCTGAAGGCGTCCAGGGTCGGGCGCCCGCCCCGGTCGTCGGTGTCGATGTACTGCGTCCAGTTGGAGAAGACGAGCCGCTTGTCGCTCTCCGACCGGTCCGGTGCCGAGCGGCGGTCCTCGGCGACGTACGCGGACGGGATCCCGCAGCCGGTCAGCGTGCCGGCACCGAGCAGCGTGGCCCCGCCGAGCACGGAACGCCGGCGCAGGGAGAGCGGGTTGGACGGACGACGGGTCAGGGTGGAGCTGCTGGGCATGGGGAACCTTCCGGAACGTGGGACGGCCCCGGACACACGCACGGGTGCCCGGGGCCGTCCTGGTAGGTACGTCAGACAGTGTGCGCGTCGGTGAGCGACAGCACCTCGTCCAGCACCGCGAGGCCGGTCTTGGCCTCCTCCTCGGTGACGGTGCACGGCGGGACGACGTGGAAGCGGTTCATGTTGACGAACGGCCAGAGCCCGCGCTGCTTGCAGGCGGCGGCCAGCTCGGCCATCGGCGCGTTGGCGGCACCGGCGGCGTTGTACGGCACCAGCGGCTCGCGGGTCCCGCGGTCCTTCACCAGGTCGAGCGCCCAGAACACGCCCAGGCCGCGGACCTCGCCGATCGACGGGTGCCGCTCGGCCAGCTCGCGCAGGCCGGGGCCGAGCACGGTCTCGCCGATGTGCTTGGCGTTCTCGACGATGCCCTCCTCCGCCATCGTGTCGATGGTCGCCACCGCGGAGGCGCAGGCCAGCGGGTGGCCGGAGTAGGTGAGCCCGCCGGGGAAGGCGCGTTCGGCGAAGGTGGCCGCGATCTCGGCGCTGATCGCCACGCCGCCCAGCGGCACGTAGCCGGAGTTGACGCCCTTGGCGAAGGTCAGCAGGTCCGGGGTGACGCCCCAGTGGTCGGCGGCGAACCACTCGCCGGTGCGGCCGAAGCCGGCCATCACCTCGTCGAGGATGAACACGATGCCGTGGCGGTCGCAGATCTCCCGCACCCCGGCCAGGTAGCCGGGCGGCGGGACCAGGACGCCCGCGGTGCCGACCACGGTCTCCAGGATGACCGCCGCGACGGTGCCCGGCCCCTCGAACGCGATCACCTCCTCCAGGTGCCGCAGCGCACGCTCGCACTCCTGTGCCTCGTTCTCGGCGTGGAAGTTGGAGCGGTAGGCGTACGGGCCCCAGAAGTGCACCACGCCGGAGACGCCGGTCTCGTTGGCCCAGCGTCGCGGGTCGCCGGTGAGGGCGATCGCGTTGGCGGTGGCGCCGTGGTACGAGCGGTAGGTGGAGAGGACCTTCTGCCGGCCGGTGTGCAGCCGGGCCAGCCGGATGGCGTTCTCGTTGGCCTCGGCGCCGCCGTTGGTGAAGAAGATCTTGTCCAGGTCACCCGGGGTGCGCTCGGCGATCAACCGGGCGGCCTCGCTGCGCGACTCGACCGCGAAGCCGGGCGCGATGGTGCAGAGCTTCGCCGCCTGCTCCTGGATCGCGGCGACCACCTTCGGGTGCTGGTGGCCGATGTTGGTGTTGACCAGCTGCGAGGAGAAGTCCAGGTAGCGGTTGCCGTCGTAGTCCCAGAAGTACGAGCCCTCGGCGCCGGCCACCGCGAGGGGGTCGATCAGCGCCTGGGCGGACCACGAGTGGAAGACGTGCGCGCGGTCGGCGGCCTTGACGGCCTGGCCGGCGGCTGAGTCAGCGGTGGGGATGCTCATGCCGGTAAGGCTAGGGCGGGCCGACCGCGAAGTGCAGATCCATCCTGTCAGTCGGTCGCGCGATCCGTCGACAGGGTGCAAAGGCACAGGGCCCGGGTCGGAAGGACCCGGGCCCTGTGGTCGGTTCGTACGACGCGCAGCACGCCCTGAACGCACCGGACCGCGGTCACACCCCACCAGCGGTCATACCCCACCGATCGGTCATGACCCGCTGGATCGCGGTCATACCCCACCGATCGGTCACGACCCGCTGGATCGCGGTCATACCCCACCGATCGGTCACGACCCGCTGGATCGCGGTCATACCCCACCGATCGGTCACGACCCGCTAGATCGCGGTCATGACGTGCTTCACGCGGGTGTAGTCCTCGAAGCCGTACGCCGACAGGTCCTTGCCGTAGCCGGACTTCTTGAAGCCGCCGTGCGGCATCTCGGCGACCAGCGGGATGTGGGTGTTGATCCAGACGCAGCCGAAGTCCAGGCGGCGCGACATCCGCATGGCGCGGGCGTGGTCCTTGGTCCACACCGAGGAGGCCAGCGCGAACTCGACGCCGTTGGCGTACTCGACGGCCTGGTCCTCGTCGGTGAACTTCTGCACGGTGATGACCGGGCCGAAGACCTCGTTCTGGATGATCTCGTCGTCCTGGTTCAGGCCGGAGACGACGGTCGGGGCGTAGAAGTAGCCCTTGTCGCCGACCCGGTGGCCACCGGCCTCGACCTTGGCGTGGGCGGGCAGCCGCTCGATGAAGCCGCTGACCTGCTGCAGCTGGTTGGCGTTGTTCAGCGGGCCGTACAGCACGTCCTCGTCGTCCACGCCACCGGTCTTGGTCTCGGCCGCGGCCTTGGCCAGCGCCTCGACGAAGGCGTCGTGGATCGACTCGTGCACCAGCACGCGGGTGGCGGCGGTGCAGTCCTGGCCGGCGTTGAAGTAGCCCGCCACCGAGATGCCCTCGACGGCCTCGGCGATGTCGGCGTCGTCGAAGACCACGACGGGGGCCTTGCCGCCCAGCTCCAGGTGGACGCGCTTGACGTCCTTGGAGGCCGACTCGGCGACCTGGATGCCGGCCCGGACCGAACCGGTGATGGAGGCCATCGCCGGGGTCTTGTGCTCGACCATCAGCTTGCCGCTCTCGCGGTCGCCGCAGATGACGTTGAAGACGCCGGCCGGCAGGTCCAGGTCCTTGAGGACGCCGCCGATGATCTCGGCGAGCAGCACGGTGGAGGCCGGGGTGGTGTCCGAGGGCTTCAGGACGACGGCGTTGCCCGCCGCGAGGGCCGGGGCGAACTTCCAGACGGCCATCATCATCGGGTAGTTCCACGGCGCGACCTGGGCGCAGACGCCGACCGGCTCGCGGCGGACGATCGAGGTCATCCCGTCCATGTACTCACCGGCGGCCTTGCCCTCCAGCAGGCGGGCGGCACCGGCGAAGAAGCGGATCTGGTCCACCATCGGGCCGATCTCCTCGGAGAGGGTCAGCGCGCGGGGCTTGCCGGTGTTCCGCACCTCGGCGTCGACGATCTCGTCGGCCCGGGCCTCGACCGCGTCGGCGATCTTGAGCAGCAGCTTCTGCCGGGTGCTCGGGGTGGCGTCCCGCCAGATCGGGAACGCAGCGGCGGCGGAGGCCATGGCGGCGTCCACGTCCGCGGCGCCGGACAGCGGCGACGTCGCGTACACCTCGCCGGTGGTCGGGTCGACGATGTCGAGCGTGCGGCCGTCAGCCGCGTCGACGAACTCACCGTTGATGTAGTTGCGCAGCGTGCGAAGGTCGCTCACGGATCTCTCCTCGGTCTGGGCCTGCGGCATTGCAGATTCCGGCGCCATGGTACGTCGGCGGATCCGACGCACGAAGGGTGCCGAGTGGACGGCCCCGAATCGGCGCGGTCCACTGGTGGCGGTACGCACGGCACCTCGCGGGGCCGCGCGCGTACCGTGCCAGGGTAGCCGCAGGACTGCCGGTATCGACAGGACGAGTGCGCGGAAGCAATGAAATCCGTACGTGTCATCCGGGATCACGACGAAATCAGCAGCTTCCACACTTGCGAACGCGGGAGCGATCGGGCACAGTGGCCGCGTGGCCAACCGCGACCGGAACGCCAGCGTTCCCCTCGACGCCGCCTCCAAGGCGATCATCGAGCAGCTCCAGGAGGACGGGCGCCGCCCGTACGCCGCCATCGGCAAGGCCGTCGGCCTGTCCGAGGCAGCCGTACGGCAGCGCGTCCAGAAGCTGCTCGACCAGGGCGTGATGCAGATCGTCGCCGTCACGGACCCGCTCACCGTCGGCTTCACCCGCCAGGCGATGGTCGGGATCCGGGTCGAGGGTGACATCGAGCCCGTCGCCGACGCGCTGGCCGCCCTCGACGAGGTCGACTACGTCGTCTGCACCGCAGGCTCGTTCGATCTCCTGGCCGAACTGGTCTGCGAGGACGACGAGCACCTGCTCGAACTGATCAACAAGCGCATCCGCGCGCTTCCCGGCGTGCGGAGCACCGAGAGCTTCGTTTACCTGAAGCTCCGGAAACAGACCTACACCTGGGGCACCCGATGACAGCCGACCCGGCGCAGAAGGACCTTTCCAAGACCGCCTACGACCACCTGTGGATGCACTTCACCCGCATGTCGTCGTACGAGAACTCCCCCGTGCCGACGATCGTCAGGGGCGAGGGCACCTACGTCTGGGACGACAAGGGGCGGAAGTACCTCGACGGCCTCGCCGGCCTGTTCGTCGTCCAGGCCGGTCACGGCCGCGAGGAGCTCGCCGAGGCCGCCGCCAAGCAGGCCAAGGAGCTCGCCTTCTTCCCGGTGTGGAGCTACGCCCACCCGAAGGCCGTCGAGCTGGCCGAGCGCCTGGCCAACTACGCCCCCGGCGACCTGAACAAGGTCTTCTTCTCCACCGGTGGCGGCGAGGCCGTCGAGACCGCCTGGAAGCTCGCCAAGCAGTACTTCAAGCTGACCGGCAAGCCGACCAAGTACAAGGTCATCTCCCGCGCCGTCGCCTACCACGGCACCCCGCAGGGCGCGCTGTCCATCACCGGCCTGCCGGGCCTGAAGGCCCCGTTCGAGCCGCTGGTGCCGGGCACCCACAAGGCCCCGAACACCAACATCTACCGCGCCCCGGCCTTCCTCGAGGGCCCGGACGGCACGGTCGACCCCGAGGCGTACGGCCGCTGGTGCGCCGACGAGATCGAGGTCGCCATCCTCAACGAGGGCGCCGAGACCGTCGCCGCCGTCTTCGTCGAGCCGGTGCAGAACGCCGGCGGCTGCTTCCCGCCGCCGCCCGGGTACTTCCAGCGCCTGCGCGAGATCTGCGACCGCCACGACGTGCTGCTGGTCTCGGACGAGGTCATCTGCGCCTTCGGCCGCCTCGGCACCATGTTCGGCGCCGACAAGTTCGGCTACCAGCCCGACATGATCACCTGCGCCAAGGGCATGACCTCGGGCTACTCCCCGATCGGCGCCACGATCATCTCGGACCGCCTCGCCGAGCCGTTCTACAAGGGCGACAACACCTTCCTGCACGGCTACACCTTCGGCGGCCACCCGGTCTCCTCCGCCGTGGCGCTGGCCAACCTCGACATCTTCGAGCGCGAGGGCCTGAACCAGCGCGTCCTCGACAACGAGGCCGCCTTCCTGGGCACCCTGGACAAGCTGCGCGACCTGCCGATCGTCGGCGACGTCCGCGGCAACGGGTACTTCTACGGCATCGAGCTCGTGAAGGACAAGGTCACCAAGGAGTCGTTCAACGACGACGAGGTGGAGCGCGTGCTCTACGGCTTCCTGTCGAAGGCCCTCTTCGACAACGGCCTGTACTGCCGCGCCGACGACCGTGGCGACCCGGTCATCCAGCTGGCCCCGCCGCTGATCTCCGACCAGTCGACCTTCGACGAGATCGAGCAGATCCTGCGGACCAGCCTCACCGACGCGTGGGCGAAGATCTGACCTCCTGATCCTCCTTCCCCACCCTCCGCCGA
>NZ_JBHWCL010000175.1:0-19401 GCF_042735125.1 Kitasatospora sp. NPDC059599
GTGAACGACCGAGGCCGAGAAGGGAAAACTACTCGGAGGCCGCGGTCTTGATCTCGATGGCGGCCTTGACCAGGCCCGCGAACAGCGGGTGCGGGCGGGTCGGGCGGGACTTCAGCTCCGGGTGGGCCTGGGTGGCCACCAGGTAGGGGTGCACCTCGCGCGGGTACTCGACGTACTCGACCAGGTCGCCCTTGGGGGAGAGGCCGGAGAACTGCAGGCCGGTCTTCTCCAGGTCCGCGCGGTAGGCGTTGTTGACCTCGTAGCGGTGGCGGTGGCGCTCCTCGACGTACTGCTCGCCGGCGTAGACCTCGCGGACGATCGAGCCCTCGGCGAGCTTGGCCGGGTACAGGCCCAGGCGCATGGTGCCGCCCAGGTCACCCTTGCCGTCGACGATGGCCAGCTGCTCGGCCATCGTGGAGACGACCGGGTGCTTGGCGGCGGCGTCGAACTCGGTGGAGTTGGCCTCGGGCAGGCCGGCCAGGTTGCGGGCCGCCTCGATGACCACGCACTGCAGGCCCAGGCACAGGCCCAGCAGCGGGACCTTGTTCTCGCGGGCGAAGGTGATCGCGCCGACCTTGCCGTTGACGCCGCGGTCGCCGAAGCCGCCGGGGATGCAGATCGCGTCCACGTCGCCGAGCTGCTCGCGGGCGCCCTCGGGCGTCTCGCAGTCGTCCGAGGTGACCCACTTGATCTCGACCCGGGCGTTGTTGGCGAAACCGCCGGCGCGCAGCGCCTCGGTCACCGACAGGTAGGCGTCGGGCAGGTCGATGTACTTGCCGACCAGGGCGACCTTGACGATGTGCTGCGGCTCGTGGACGCGGCGCAGCAGGTCGTCCCAGGTGGTCCAGTCGACGTCGCGGAACGGCAGGTCCAGGCGGCGCACCACGTACGCGTCCAGGCCCTCGCCGTGCAGCACCTTGGGGATGTCGTAGATCGACTTGGCGTCGATGGCCGCGACCACGGCCTCCTCGTCCACGTCGCACATCAGCGAGATCTTGCGCTTGATCGCCTGCGGGACCTCGCGGTCGGCGCGCAGCACGATGGCGTCCGGCTGGATGCCGATGTTGCGCAGCGCGGCGACGGAGTGCTGGGTGGGCTTGGTCTTGAGCTCGCCCGAGGGGCCGATGTACGGCAGCAGGGAGACGTGCACGAAGAACACGTTGTCCCGGCCGACCTCGTGGCGGACCTGGCGGACGGCCTCCAGGAACGGCAGCGACTCGATGTCGCCGACGGTGCCGCCGACCTCGGTGATCACCACGTCGACGTCCTCGGTCGCCATCCGGCGGATCCGGGACTTGATCTCGTTGGTGATGTGCGGGATGACCTGGACGGTGTCGCCCAGGTACTCGCCGCGGCGCTCCTTGGCGATGACGGTCGAGTACACCTGGCCGGTGGTGACGTTCGCCGAGCCGTGCAGGTTGGTGTCGAGGAACCGCTCGTAGTGGCCGATGTCCAGGTCGGTCTCGGCGCCGTCGTCGGTGACGAACACCTCACCGTGCTGGAACGGGTTCATCGTGCCCGGGTCCACGTTCAGGTACGGGTCGAGCTTCTGCATCGTCACGCGCAGGCCGCGGGCCTTGAGCAGCGCTCCGAGGCTGGAGGCGGTGAGGCCCTTGCCGAGCGAAGAGGCGACACCCCCGGTGACGAAGAGGTGCTTGGTCGTCACGGCTCGGCCGTTCGCTGCCTTGCCGGAATGGGGCTGTGCCAAGAGGGGGCTCCCGTGGGTCGCGTGTCGAAGAAGACGTGGGCGGGAGTCTCGGGGGTCGCCGGGCGACGGAGGCAGGTGCGGAGCACTGCGCTCGAGGGGTCGCCGGTTCGGCTGGTCCGGGGCGTTTGATCCCGCCGGTCCACGGGATACCAGGGTAACAGTGACCCGACCGGGACGCCGTTCGGGCCGCGCGCGCAGCCTCGGGGGCGCACGCGGGGCGCACCACCGGCGCATCATCCGCCGCAGGTGTCACACCCGTCGCACCACCGGTCGGACCGGGCCAGCCCGCGGTTTCCGTCCGGGTCATACCGGCTGCTCCGTAAAGACCACCCGGAGGTGATCCTTCCGGACCATCCTGCGCCACGCCCCCGCGATGCACGGCATTTCCGCCGAATTGCGGCGCCACTCCGGGCGGCGCCCGCGTGCTTCGCCCCTTTCGTCCGTCGTAAGCTGCTCGGACGCATCGCCGACAGCACGAGCACGCGGAGGGCGTGGGAGGTCAGGACACTCCCGGTCCCCGATGCGCGACCGGACCTCCCCGTAATTCCAGCTCCTCCCCACCCACTCCAGGGGCTCGACCGAGCCCCGCGCGGACACTCCAGCAAGGCCTGCCACCACCCCCCGGCGGGCCGGACGTCCCGGGGTGGACCTCCGGCCCCGCAGACCGCTCGCTCCCCCGTCTCGCCGATGCCCTGACCACATTGCGAACTGGAGATCCACGTGGCCGGCCGTATCGAGGACTACGCACTCATCGGGGACATGCAGACCGCTGCCCTGGTCAGCAGGGACGGGGCGGTGGACTGGCTCTGCCTGCCCCGCTTCGACTCGCCGGCCGTGTTCGCCGGTCTGCTCGGCACCGATGAACACGGTTTCTGGCGGATCGGCCCCGCCGAAGCCGTCCTGACCGAGGTCCCCGCCCCCGCCACCGCCACGGCCCCCAGCAGCGCGGGCCGGGTCCGCCTCGCCGACACCGCGGACCTGCGCGTCCCCCCGCCCACCGCCGCCGCCCCCGCCGTGCCCGCCGACCGCCGCCGCTACCGGGGCGACTCGCTGATCCTGGAACAGGAGTGGGACACCCAGGGCGGCACCGTCCGGGTCATCGACTTCATGCCGCCGCGCCCGCTGGCCGGCAAGGACGCCGTCCCCCAGGTGATCCGGATCGTCGAGGGCGTGGCCGGCCGGGTCCGGATGCGCTCGGCGCTGCGGATGCGCTTCTCCTACGGCCGCATCGTGCCCTGGGTGCACCGCGTCGAACAGGCCGACGGCACCCACCGCACCGTCGCCATGGCCGGCCCGGACTCGGTCTGGCTGGACGGCGTCTCCGAGACGTACGGCCGCAACCTCACCACCTACGCCGACTTCACCGTCGACGCCGGCGAGCGGATCGCCTTCGCCCTCACCTGGCAGGCCTCCCACCTGGAGGCGCCCAAGGCCCCGGACGCCGAGGGGATGCTCGACGCCACCGCCGACTTCTGGCACGAGTGGGCCGACCAGTGCACCTACCAGGGCCCCTACCGGGAGGCCGTGGTCCGCTCCCTGATCACCCTCAAGGGCCTCACCTACGCCCCCACCGGCGGCATCGTCGCCGCCCCCACCACCTCCCTGCCCGAGGACATCGGCGGCGAGCGCAACTGGGACTACCGCTACACCTGGCTGCGCGACGCCGCGATCACCCTCTCCTCCCTGCTGCGCACCGGCTACCGCGAGGAGGCGCGCGCCTGGCGCGAGTGGCTGCTGCGGGCCGTCGCCGGCGACCCGGAGAACCTGCAGATCATGTACGGCATCGCGGGCGAGCGCGAACTCACCGAGTCCTCGCTGGACTGGCTGCCCGGATACGAGGGCTCGCAGCCCGTCCGGGTCGGCAACGGCGCCGCCGGGCAGCTCCAACTCGACGTGTACGGCGAGGTGGTGGAGGCCCTGCACCTGGCCCACATGACCGGCCTGGTCCGCAACGACCACGCCCACCACCTCCAGCTGCGCCTGATCGACTACCTGGAGGAGCACTGGCAGGAGCCGGACGAGGGCATCTGGGAGGTGCGCGGCCCGCGCCGGCACTTCGTCCACTCCAAGGTGATGGCCTGGGTCGCCGTCGACCGCACCATCAAGCTGCTGGAGCAGACCCCCGAGGACGCCCCCGACGACGGCCACCTGGAGCGCTGGCGCGAGCTGCGCGACACCATCCACCGGGACGTCTGCGAGCGCGGCTACGACCCGGAGCGCAACACCTTCACCCAGTACTACGGCGGCAGGGAACTGGACGCCTCGCTGCTGCTCATCCCCCAGGTCGGCTTCCTCCCGCCGGACGACAAGCGCGTGATCGGCACGATCGAGGCGATCCAGCGCGAACTGTCCACCGAGGACGGCTTCGTCCTGCGGTACCCGACCCACGACGAGAGCGGCAACAACGTCGACGGCCTGTCCGGCCACGAGGGCGCCTTCCTGGCCTGCTCGTTCTGGCTGGCCGACGACCTCGCCATGATCGGCCGGGTGCAGGAGGCCCGCGACCTGTTCGACCGGCTGCTCTCGCTGCGCAACGACCTCGGCCTGCTCGCCGAGGAATGGGACCCGCGGCTCAAGCGCCAGGTCGGCAACTTCCCCCAGGCCTTCAGCCACGTCCCGCTGATCGACACCGCGCTGCGGCTGACCGCCTGCGGCGCCGCCTACCTGTCCGCCCAGCCGGACGGCCCGGCCGCCGACCGGGTCGAGCAGGCCACCGTCTGACGGGCACCGGTCCCGGCCGCCGGTCCCAGCGGCCGGGACGGAGACCTCAGCTGCGCTGCACCAGCTCGTCGTAGGTGCTGAGCACCTGGGCGACGGTGGCGGCCTCGTCCGGCCAGGTCTCGGCCTGCTGCCGGCCGGCCGCCGCCAGCCGCCCGCGGCGGTCCGGGTCGGCCAGCAGCGCGCGCACCGCGCCGCCGAGCGCGGCCGGGTCACCGGCGGCCACCAGCACGGCGGCGTCTCCGACCAGTTCGGGGATGCCGCCGACGGCCGTGGAGACCACCGGCACGCCGGCCCGCATCGCCTCCTGCACCACCAACGAGCGGGCCTCCCAGCGGCTGGGGACCACCACCACGTCGGCGGCGGCCAGCAGGTCGGGCACGTCGGTGCGGTAGCCGAGCAGGCGCACCGGCAGCTTCTCGGCGGCCACCCGGTCCCGCAGCGCGCCCGCCTCCGGGCCGTCCCCGGCGAGCAGCACCAGCGGCTGCGGGTCCGGCACGGACAGCTCCCGGGCGGCGTCCAGCAGCAGCCCGAAGGCCTTCTGCGGGACGAGCCGGCCGATCGCCAGCACCAGCGGACGGTCCGGTCCGCCGCCGAGCAGCGCGGCGCGCGCCTCGGCCCGGCCGAGTCGGCCCTCGGGCATCGGCGGGGCGGCCACCGGGCCCAGCCGGGCGTCGGTGGCGCCCAGCTCGCGGGCCCGGGCGACCAGGTCGGAGGAGGCGCCGAGGACCAGGTCGGCGGCGCGCGCGACCCGGCGTTCCATCAGCCGCTGCAGGCGGCGCTCCATGCCGGTGGCCAGCAGCGCGTGGTGCGAGGTGACGACCAGCGGGGTCTCCGGGCGCAGGCCCGGGAAGCGGCCGGCGGTGCGCAGCGCGAGGTCGGAGAGCAGCCCGGCGCGCAGCCCGTGGGCGTGCACCACGTCGGCGCCGGTGAAGGCCCGGCGCAGCTCGCCGATCGCGGTGGCGTCGCTGCGGGCACCCGCGGTGGGGGTGATGTCGACGGTGTGGACCCTGGCGCCCGTGCGGGAGAAGCCGAACAGCGCGTCCGTGCCGGCCGGTGCGCAGACCGTGACGATCACCCCGTGCGCGACCAGGCCCTGGGCCAGGGAGTGCACGTGCGCACCGATGCCGCCGGTGCTGGCGGCCAGGACGAGTACCACGTGCAGCTGCCCCGGTTCCGGGGCGGCCGCGGTGGCCCGGGCGGCGGAATGGTCCACGTCGTCTCGCATCCGACTCGATCAGGTTCGCGCGCCGCTTCGCGAGGATTGCCCGCCCGGCGGCGCTCGGGGCTGGGAAGCCAGTGTTCAGCGGCCACCATGCCAGGTCGGCGGCCCTCTTGGACAGTCGGCGCCACCGGGGCGCGTCGCCGACGGCCTGCGGGGGCCGCCGCCGCCGGCTACCGGTGGCGCGGGGCCCGGGCGGCGGCCAGCAGCTCCTCGGCGTGGGCGCGGCCCAGCTCCGAGTCCTCCAGGCCGGCCAGCATCCGGGAGAGTTCGCGCACCCGCTCCTCGTCGTTCAGCACCTTGACACCACTGCGGGTCACGGTGCCGTCGTGGGTCTTCTCCACCACCAGGTGGCGGTCCGCGAACGCGGCGACCTGCGGGAGGTGGGTGACCACCACGACCTGGGCGGACTCGGCCAGTTTGGCGAGCCGGCGGCCGATCTCGACCGCGGCCTTGCCGCCGACGCCCGCGTCCACCTCGTCGAACAGGTACGTCGGGACGGGGTCCGCACCCGCGAAGACCACCTCGACGGCGAGCATCACGCGGGACAGCTCACCGCCGGAGGCGCCCTTGGCGATCGGGCGGGGCTGCGCGCCCGGGTGCGGGGCGAGCAGCACCTCGACCTCGTCCACGCCGTGCGGGCCGTACGCGACGGTGCGGCCGCCGACCTCGATCCCGGCCAGGTCGTCGACCTGGCTGATCGAGAAGGTCACCCGGGCGTGTGGCATGGCCAGTTCGGCGAGTTCGGCGGAGACGGCCCCGGCGAACCGGCCGGCCGCGGCCTGCCGGGCGTCCGACACCTCGGCGGCCAGCTCGGCCAGTTCGGCGCGCAGCTCGGTCTCGCGGGCGCCGAGTTCATCGATCCGGTCGTCGTCGCCGTCGAGTTCGGTGAGCCGTACGGCGCCGTCCTCGGCCCAGGCGATCACCTCGGCGAGGGTGTTCTCCTCGCCGCCGTACTTGCGCAGCAGCTGGGCCAGCACGGCCCGGCGGTCCTCGACGGCGGCCAGGCGCACCGGGTCGGCGTCCAAGTCGTCGGCGTAGCCGGCCAGGTCGCCGGCCACGTCGGCGAGCAGGTAGCCGACCTCGTTGAGGCGGTCGGCGAGGGCGGCCAGGCGCTCGTCGTGGTGGCGCACGGCGTCCAGGGCGCGGCGGGACTGCGCGAGCAGGGTGCCCGCGTCCAGGGCCTCCGGGTCGGCCGGGTCCCCGGCCAGCGCGGCGTGCGCGAGGGTCGCGGCGGAGGACAGCGCGTCGGCGTGGCCGAGCCGCTCGGCCTCGGCGGCGAGTTCGACGTCCTCGCCGGCCACCGGCTCGGCGGCGGCGATCTCGTCCAGGCCGAAGCGCAGCAGGTCGGCCTCCTGGGCGCGCTCGCGGGCCCGGGTGGTCAGTTCCTCCAGGGTCGCGGAGACCTCGCGCAGGGTGCGGTAGGTCTCCCGGTAGCGGGCCAGCGGCTCGGCCACCGCCTCGCCCGCGTACCGGTCCAGCGCGCCGCGCTGGCGGGCCGGGCGCAGCAGCCGTTGCTGGTCGGTCTGGCCGTGCACGGCGATCAGGTCCTCGCCGAGTTCGGCGAGCAGCCCGACCGGCACGGCCCGTCCGCCGACGTACGCCCGGGAGCGGCCCTCGGCGGAGACGGTCCGGCTGATCAGCAGGGCCCCGTCGTCCAGTTCGGCCCCGGCCTCGACGGCCCGGGCCGCCACCGGGGAGTCGGCGGGCAGCTCCAGCCGGCCCTCGACGACGGCGCGTCCGGTGCCGTTGCGCACCAGGCCAGGGTCGGCGCGCCCGCCGAGCAGCAGGCCGAGGCTGGTGACGACCATGGTCTTGCCTGCGCCGGTCTCACCGGTCACGGCGGTGAACCCGGGGGCGAGTTCCACCACCGCGTCGTCGATGACCCCAAGATCCCGTATCCGCATCTCGTCCAACACGGAGACGACCTTACGAGGTTCCGCCCCCGGCGCGCGACGAGCGACAACGGCGCGCGGCAACTCCGTGCCCCGAAGTTCATTCCTTCCGGGGGTTTCGCGCAGGTTCCGGCGCGGTGCACCAGGGCAGGAAGACCTGCACCAGCGGCCCGATGGCCAGCGCGTACGCGACCGTGCCGACCCCGGCGGTGCCGCCCAGCACGAGGCCGACGGCCAGGACGGTCAGTTCGATGCCGGTGCGGATCAGCCGCAACGAGCGGCCGGTGCGCCGGTGCAGGCCGGTCATCAGACCGTCGCGCGGGCCGGGGCCGAGGCGGGCGCCGATGTAGAGGCCACTGGCCAAACCGTTGAGCACGATCGCGGCGGCCATCACGGCGATCCGGGCGGGCAGCGCCTCGAAGCCGCCGACGATCCGCAGTGTGAGGTCCATGGCCGCGCCGATCACCAGCACGTTCGCGACCGTGCCCAGCCCCGGTCGCTGGCGCAGCGGTATCCACAGCAGCAGCACCAGGGCGCCGCAGACGGTCACCCAGGCGCCGACCGAGAGGCCGATGCTGCGTTGCAGGCCCTGGTGCAGGACGTCCCAGGGGTCGAGGCCGAGGCCGGAGCGGAGCATCAGCGCCATGCTCGTGCCGTACAGGGTCAGTCCGACGAACAGCTGCGGGATCCGGCGGCCCAGGCCGTGGGTGTCGCCGAGGAAGCGGACCGCGACGGAGGGGGCTCCGGCGGCGGGGGTTCCCGCACCGGTTGTGGAGGCGGCCGCCGCCGGTGCGGACTCCGGCGGGATCCGGGTGGTCGTGGTCGTGGTCGTGGTGGCCATGGTGCTCCTGCGGTGGTGCTGCACCCCGGTCGGCCCGGAGGTGGCGGCCGGTACGGCCACCCTGTCATGATGGCCAGGCCAATACGACCCGTTCCAGGGCCAATTCCGAGCAAGTGGACTGATCGCCATGGCCGACTGGCACACCACCGTCACCCCGCCCGCGCTGGCCCGACTGCTCACCACCGCCCGGCTGCCCGGGCCCGCCGGAGCCCGCCGCCCCGCGTACCGCACCCTGGCCGGGCAGATCCGGCAGCTGGTCACCGAGGGCCGGCTGCCGGTCGGCGCCCGGCTGCCCGCCGAACGCGAGCTGGCCACCGCCCTGGAGCTGAGCCGCACCACCGTCGCCACCGCGTACGAGACCCTGCGCGGGGACGGCTACCTGCGCAGTCGGCGCGGCGCGGGCAGCTGGACCGCCCTGCCCGAGGGCGCCCCTCCGCCCGGCGACGCCCTGCACCCCGTCCCGCCGGACGAGCAGGGCCACACCCTGGACCTCGGCGTCGCCGCCCTGCCCGCCCCGCAGCCCTGGCTGGGCACCGCCGCCGCCCGGGCGGTCGAACAGCTGCCGTACTACGCCTCCGGCCACGGCCACTACCCCACCGGCGTCCCGGCGCTGCGCGAGGCCGTCGCCCGCCGCTACACCGAGCGCGGGCTGCCCACCACCCCCGACCAGGTCCTGATCACCACCGGCGCGATGGGCGCCCTGCACCTGGTCCAGCGGGTGCTGGTCGGCCGCGGCGACCGGGTCGCCGTCGAGGCGCCCAGCTACGCGCACACCCTGCAGGCGCTGCGCCTGTGCGGCGCACGCCTGGTCCCGGTGCCGTACGCCCACCGCCCCGGACCTCAGGGCGCGTCCGGGCCCCCTCGGCCCGTCTGGGACCGGGACGAGTGGCAGCGGGTGCTGCGCGGCGCCGCGCCCAAGGTCGCCTACGTGATCCCGGACTTCCACAACCCGACCGGCGCACTGATCGACGAGGAGCAGCGCCGCGAGCTGCTGGCCGCCGCCCGGGCCGCCGGGAGCGTCGTGCTGGTCGACGAGACCACCGCCGAACTCGGCTGGGGCGTACCGGAGTCCGAGCCGCTGCCGCGCCCGGTGGCGGCGCTGGACCGGGCCGCGCAGGTGGTCACCGTCGGCTCGGCCGGCAAACTGCTCTGGGGCGGCCTGCGGATCGGCTGGGTCCGGGCCGCACCCGCACTGGTGCGCCGACTGGCCGGCGAGCGCGTCTACAGCGACGTCGGCACCCCGGTGCTGGACCAGCTGATCGCCGCCGAACTGCTGGGCGAGCCGCTGCCCGCCGTACGGGCGCACCAGCTGGACCGGCTGCGCGCCACCGCCCGCGCCTTCGCCGCCGCACTGCCCGGGCACCTGCCCGGCTGGAGCTTCCCGATGCCGACCGGCGGGCTGGCGCTCTGGGTCTCCACCGACGGCCTGTCCGGCGCGGCCCTGTCGGCGGTCGGGGAGCGCGACGGGGTGCGGATCGCCTCGGGCAACCGCTTCGGCTCGGACGGCGCGTTCGAGCACCACGTCCGGATACCGCTCACCGTGCCCGCCCCGGCCGTCCCGGCCGCCGTCGAGCGCCTCGCCGCGGTGGCCGCCCGCGCGGCGGCCGGAGGTCGGCTCGGCTCGGGCGACGAGGCCCAGCCGCTGGCGGTCTGACACCGCCCCGGCGGCCGGGCCGCTCCACCCCGGACAGGGCCTGGCTAGTGGTGGTCCGCCCGGCCGCGCCAACCCGTCACCGGCAGCGCGAACTTGGCCACCAGCCGGTCGGTGAACGGCGCCCGGTGCAGTCTGGCCAGCCGCACCGGGGTCCGTCCCCGGCGGACCTCCACCCGTGCCCCGGCGGGCAGTTCGACCGAGCGCCGCCCGTCGCACCAGAGCACGCCGTGCGGGGTCTTCGGCTGCACCTCGACGGCCAGCACCGACTCGGGCGAGGTCACCAGCGGGCGGGCGAACAGCGCGTGCGCCGAGATCGGCACCATCAGCAGCGCCTCGACCTCCGGCCACACCACCGGCCCGCCGCCGGAGAACGCGTACGCGGTGGACCCGGTCGGCGTCGCGCACACCACGCCGTCGCAGCCGAAGTTGGAGACCGGGCGGCCGTCCACCTCGGTCACCACCTCCAGCATCCGCTCCCGGGCCGCCTTCTCGATCGAGGCCTCGTTCAACGCCCAGTCCTCGTGCACCACGTCGCCGTTGGTGCGGACGATGACGTCGATCGTCATCCGCTCCTCGACCTCGTAGTCGGCGTCGACCACCCGCTCGACCACCACCGCCAGGTCGTCCCGCTCGGCCTCGGCGAGGAAGCCCACCCGGCCCAGGTTGATCCCGAGCATCGGCAGTCCGTGCGAACGCGCCAGCTCGGCCCCGCGCAGCAGCGTCCCGTCCCCGCCGGCCACCAGGATCAGCTCGCAGCCGTCCGCCGCCCCGGGGCCCTCGGCCACCTTCTCGACGCCGTCCGGCAGGTCCAGATCGACCGCCTCGGTCTCCAGCAGTCTGATCCGGAGCCCGGCCTTCAGCAGCCCGTGCACCAGGCCCTCGACGCTGCGCAGCGCCGCCTCCCGGCCGGTGTGCGCGATCAGGAAGACCGTACGTGCTTCGTCGCTCATGCCGCTGCCCTCTCCCTAACGCCTGCCGGGCCGCCTTCGGCCCGGGTGCGCCCGCCATACAGCATGCCGGGCCGGACGTCCGCTGAGCACCCTATCGGGGGCCCTCCGCCACGGCCCGGTCCGCGTCCGCGGGGTCCAGCTGCGGGGCGTCCCGGCGCAGCCACAGGAAGTACTCCACGTTGCCGGACGGTCCCGGCAGCGGGCTCGCCGTGACGGCGCGCACGCCCAGCCCGAGCTCCCACGCCTGCCCGGCCACCTGGCACACCATCTCGGCGCGCAGCTGCGGGCTGCGCACCACTCCACCGCTGCCCAGCCGCTCCTTGCCGATCTCGAACTGCGGCTTGACCATCAGGACCAGGTCCGCGTCCTCGGCCGCGCAGGAGGCGAGCGCGGGGAGCACCAGACCCAGCGAGATGAACGACAGGTCGCCCACCACCAGGTCCACCAGGGTGCCGCCGATCAGCTCCGGGGTCAGCTCGCGCACGTTGGTGCGGTCCATCACGGTGACCCGCTCGTCGCTCTGCAGCGACCAGGCGAGCTGCCCGTACCCGACGTCCACCGCCAGCACGCCGGCCGCACCGGCGCGCAGCAGCACGTCGGTGAACCCGCCGGTCGACGCGCCCGCGTCCAGCGCCCGGCGGCCCTCGACCACCAGGCCCTGCGGCACGAAGGCGGCGAACGCCCCGGCCAGCTTGTGACCGCCGCGCGAGACGTAGTCGGGGTCGTTCTCGTCCTTGGCCACCACGACCGCCGCCGAGGTCTCCACCTGGGTGGCCGGCTTGGTCGCGGTGGTGCCGCCGACGGTCACCCGGCCGGCCGCGATCAGCTCGGACGCGTGCTCACGCGACCGGGCCAGCTTGCGGCGGACCAGCTCCGCGTCGAGTCGGCGTCGTGCCACTGCCACTGGTGTTTCAGCTCCTACGGGTCCTACGGATCATTCCTGGTCGAGCGCGGCCAGCGTGTCGGCGAGCCGCTGGTGAACATCTTCGTACACCGCGACGTGCTCCTCGGCGGGGACCCCGTCCAAGGCCTCCAGCCGGGCCAGTCCGGCGTCCACCGCGGGGTGCCCGGTGGGCAGCAGCCCGACCCCGAGCGGCCCCACCTGCGGGACCGCCCCGACCGCCCCGACCAGCCCGTCGGCACCGGCCGGTTCACTCGTCCCGGACATCGGGCTTCTTCGTGCTGGTGGCCTTGCGGACGGTGGTCCGCTTGGTCGCCGTGCGCTTCGCGGGCGCCTTCGGCGGCACGGCGGCCCGCTCGGCGGCGGCCCGCTCCGTGGCGGCGGTCTTCTTGACGGTCGTCGTCTTCTTGGCGGCGGCCTTCCGGGCCCCCGTCTTCCTGGCAGCGGGCTTCTCAGCGGCGGGCTTCTCCGCGGCGGGCCGCCCGGCCGTGGTCCGCTTCGCCGCTGCCCGCTCGGCCGTGTCCTTCTTCGTGGCGGGCCGCTCGGTCCCGGGCGCCTTCCCCGCCGCCGGGGTCTTGCGCGCGGCGGCCTTCCGCGGTGCGGCCTTCGGCTCGCGGTCCTGCTCCTGCCCGTCCGGCGCTGCCGGGGAGGGCCGCGACACCGGCGGAACCGGCGGGTCGACCTCGACCGGCTCGTCCACCTCCACCCGCTCGGCGACTATCGGCTCGCCCACCGGCCGCCCCTGCGACCGCTCGTCCTCGTCCTCCCAGCCGCGTCCGAACAGGTCGTCCGCCCGCGGCGCCGGGGCCGGCTCCTCCGCGCCGTACCGATCTCCGCCGGGCTTCGCCGCCGGAGCCTCCTCCTCGACCTCGCGCAGCTTGCTCTCCAGGTACGCCAGCACCACGCCGACCTTGGTGACCTGGTCGCCGACCTTCTCGAAGACCTTCTCCGCCTCGTTGCGCGCCACCCCGACCGCCAGGTCGATCCCGGCCAGCCCGGCGGTGACCGCCTCCTCCGCCAGCGTCTGCAGCGTCTTCGCCGACGGCGGGAACTCCCCGCCCAGGCGGCGCTCGACCTCGGTGACGTCGACCCCCGCCCGCTCCAGGATCGAGGCCGCCGTCACGACGACCCGCTTGCCGACCTCCTCGGCCACCCCGGCCGCGGTCTCCACCACTCCCCGAACCGTCCTCGGCAGCATCCGGGTGCCTCCCAATCGCCTACGCGCGTCGCTCCGTCGCGCTCAGTACCCGGGCCGTTCCGGGCACCCCACGGACGACGCTACCGCCAAAACCCCGCTGAGGTACCGTGGCCCGCAGTCAGCACCGTAGCGACCGGGGGAGGGAGCCGCCGCCGATGGCGAACGCCGAGGAGTGCCGGGAGGCCCTGGAACAGCTCAGCCGGAACATGTCGAAGTCCACCGGCGACGTCCGCAAGGCCGCGGCCCTCGACCGCTCGCTCAGCTGCCGGATCACCGACCTCGACCTGACCTTCGTCGGACGGCTGCGCGACGGCCGGATCCAGGACGTGGTCACCACGCCCGGCCCGCCCGCCGCGAAGGCCGAGATCCGGCTCACCATGAGCAGCGACGACCTGGTCGCGCTGGTCGGCGGCCGGCTCAACTTCGCCTCCGCCTGGGCGAGCGGCCGGGTCCGGCTGGAGGCCGGCTTCCGCGACCTGCTGCGGCTGCGCACCCTGTTCTGAACCGGGCGGCCCGAACCCGACGGGCCGAACCGTGCACCGATCCGGGACCGCCGAACCCGACCGGCCGAACCGGCCGGCCCGAACCGGATGGCCGGACCGGCCGGCCGGACCGGCCGGCCGGACCAGGCCGCCGCCGGTCGGCGGCCCCCGGAACTCAGAAGCCCAGCTCGGCCAGCGCCTTCCGCCCGTCCACCGGTTCGCCGCCCGCGTCCAGAGCCGTCCAGGCCGCCGCGCACAGCGCGCGCAGCCCGTCCCAGCGGTCACCGGCCCCGGTCAGCCGCAGCGTGCCGCCCTCGACGGCCGCGACCCGGCCGCCGCAGGCGAAGCCGCCGTCCTCAGCCGTCACCGCCGCGTGCGGGACCAGCAGTCCGCGCAGGTCCGCCGCCAGGTAGGTCGGCCGGTGCTCGACCGGGGCGGCCAGCAGCAGCTCGGGGGTGGTCACCCCGGTGAAGACCAGCAGACTGTCCACCCCGCCGTTGAACGCGCCCTCGATGTCGGTGTCCAGCCGGTCGCCGACCACCAGCGGGCGCTTCGCGCCGGTGCGCAGCACGGTCTCCCGGTGCATCGGCGGCAGCGGCTTGCCCGCCACCTCCGGCTCCACCCCGGTCGCCGCCCGCACGGCCGCCACCAGGGTGCCGTTGCCCGGCGCGATGCCGCGCGCCCGGGGCACGGTGAGGTCGAGGTTGGACGCCACCCACGGCAGCCCGCTCTGCACGGCGTACGAGGCCTCCGCCAGGTCCGTCCACCCCACCGAGGGGTCGAAGCCCTGGACCACCGCGAGCGGCCCGTCGGCCAGCGAACGGACCGGGACCAGCCCCAGTTCGGCGAGCGCCTCCTCCAGCCCGAGACCGCCCACGACCAGGACCTTCGCCCCGGCCGGGACCTTCTCGGCGACCACCCGGGCGGCCGCCTGGGCGGAGTTGATCACGTCCGCCGGCTCGGCCGGCACGCCCAGCTCGGTCAGGTGCTCGGCCACCACCCGCGGCGGGCGGGAGGCGTTGTTGGTGACGTAGGCGAGCCGCATCCCGGCGGTCCGGGCGGCGTCCAGCGCGCCCGCGGCGTGCTCGATCGCGTGCGCGCCCGCGTAGACCACCCCGTCCAGGTCCAGCAGCGCCGTGTCGTAGGCCTCGGTGAGCGGACGCTCGCTGCCGCCGGGGGCGGTCCGTCGCACGGGGGTGGCCGTCTCGGTCATGGCTGCGCTACCTCATTCACTGCGTCGTCGGTCACGTCGTTCGTCGTCCCACCTGGTCGCCGCACCGCGCCGTGCGGCGACGCGCCCGCCGGGCGGACACCGTCCGTGGGCCGCCCGTCCCGGTGGGCACCGGCCGGTCAGGCGTCGCCGTCGACGCCGTCCGGTCCTGCCCCGGCCGGGCCCTCGGCGCCGGGCGGCGGCGCCAGGTACCCGGGTGCCCCGGGCAGCAGCGGGCCGTACGCGCCGGCACGGGCCGCCAGCGTCGCCCGGGTCTGCCGAAGCGCCGCCCGGTAGTGGTCGGTCTCCGGCCGCATCGCCACGGCGAGCGCCAGGTGCTCGGCGGAGGTCTCGAAGTCGCCCAGCCGGGCCGCCGCGACCCCCCACCCGAACTGAGCGTAGTCGTCCGCCGGGTCGGCCAGCGCCACCGCTCGGAAGTTCTCCAGCGCCGCCGCGTACGAACCCGCGTCGAACTGGGCCCGGGCCAGCGTCTCCCGGATGCTGCGCGAGTGCGGCTCCGCCTCCACCGCCCGGCTCAGCAGCTGCTCGGCCGCCGCCGGATGCCCCTGCGCGAGCAGCCGCGCACCCCGGCGGAACCAGTCGTAGACGTCCCCGGCCGGCTCGCCTGATCTGCTCTGCGACGGCACCCCGCCGCCCGGGCCGCCGTCGTCGGACGGGGCGCCCCCGCCGATGGCACCGGCCGGCCCGCCCGACCCGGCCGGGCCACCGCCGTCCACCCGTTCCTGCCCGTCGTCCATGCCGTACCTCGCCCTCGGTCGCGCACCCGCCCCACAGGTCGACGCGGGTATTCCGATCTCTCAACAACGCGTACCCGGTTACGATGCCCAGAATGAGCACACCCAGTGCAGAAGACGGAGTCGAGACTCCCGAGGGCGGCCCCGGTGACCCCGGGCACGTCGCCACCGCCGGCCTGTCCCTGTCCCCCTTCCGCGGCCTGCGCTACGTCCCCGACCGGGTCGGCGCCCTGGCCGCGGTGATGTCCCCGCCGTACGACGTCGTCGACCCGGGCCGCCGGCTCGACCTGGAGACCGCCGACCCGCACAACGTGGTCCGGCTGATCCTGCCCAGGCCCGAGCCCGAGGACGCCGGCGACCGCCCCGACCGCGACACCCGGTACCGGCACGCCGCGCGGCTGCTCGCCGCCTGGCAGCGCGAAGGCACCCTCGCCGCCGACCCGGACCCCGCGATCTACGTCTACGAGCAGCGGGTGCCCGCCACCGCCGACTCCCCCGAACTGCTCCAGCGCGGCCTGATCGGCGCCCTCGCGGTGAGCGGTCGCGAGGCCGGCGTCGTCCTCCCCCACGAGGACGTGATGCCCCGGCCGGTCGCCGACCGGGTCGGCCTGATGCGCACCACCCGGGCCAACCTCGAACCGCTGCTGCTCACCTACCGCGGCGACGGCGGCGCCTCCGGCGTGATCGAGCGGACCGTCGAGGGCGAACCGCTGCTCTCCACCGCCACCAGCGACGGCACCCACCACCGCCTGTGGGCCGTCACCGATCCGGCCGACCTCGCCGAGATCAGCCGCGACCTCGCCACCTGCCGGGCGCTGATCGCCGACGGCCACCACCGCTGGGAGATGTACCTGCGCCTCCAGCGCGAGCACCGCCACCTGCCGCGCAGCCCCTGGGACCGCGGTCTGGTGCTCCTCGTGGACACCGCCCGCTACCCCCTGCGGGTCCGCGCCATCCACCGCGTGCTCTACCGGCTGCCGGTCGCCGAGGCGCTGGAGAAGCTCGGCGACCAGTGGAAGGTCAAGGAGGTCCCCGGTCCGCTGCCCGCCGCGCTCCAGGCACTCGCCGAGCAGAAGCGGCACGGCGGCAACGGCTTCGTGCTGACCGGCGGCGACGGCGTCTACTGGCTGGTCGGCGAACCCGACGAGGCCCTGCTGGACGCCACCGTGCCGCACGACCGGCCCGAGGAGTGGCGCCACCTGGACGCCACCGTCCTGCACGCCACCCTGCTCGACCGCACCTGGCACGTCCCCGACGGCCCGGACGACATCGGCTACCTGCACACCGCCGTGGCCGCCGAACGGGAAGCCGCCCGCTCCGACGGCACGGCCGTCCTCCTCCACCCGGTCCGGGAGAGCGTGGTGCGACGGCTGGCCGAACAGGGCGTCACCATGCCCCGCAAGTCGACCTCCTTCGGGCCCAAGCCGGCCACCGGGCTGGTGCTGCGCAACCTCGCGCTGGGTTGACCCGCGGCCGGGCCGGCGCCGCGCACCGCCGGCCCCCGGCCCGGGCCCGGAACGGCGTGAGGCCCTGCCGTTCCCGGATCTCCCGGGGAACGGCAGGGCCTCACGGCGTTGCGTTCGCTCAGCTCTTGGCGTCGGCGTCGTCGGCCTTCACGCTCTCGGACTTCACGTTCTCGGACTCGGCGTCCTGGGCGCGCTCGCGCACCACACCGTCGAAGTCCTCGTCGATCTCGAGGTCGTCGTCGTCGTAGAACTCCTCGACGTCCTCTTCGTCCTCGAAGATCACGCTGTCCTCGGACACGTCGCCGCCGCGCTTCTTCGCCGGGGCCTCGGCCTGCTCGGACTCGTCCTCGGCCAGCTCCGGGTCGAGCGCGTCGGTGAACTCCACGCCGTCGATCTCGGCGAGCCGCTCCGAGGCGTTGGTGGTGCCGTCGGTGTCGGCGTCGGCCGCCTTGGCGAACCACTCACGGGCCTCGTCGCCACGGCCGGCCGCGATCAGCGCCTCGGCGTAGGCGTACCGCAGACGCGCGGTCCACGGGTGCACGGCGCTGGAGGCCAGCTCCGGGCTCTGCAGGGTCACCACGGCGGCGTCGAACTGCTCCATGTCGGCGCGGGCACCGGCCGCGACCAGGCGCATCTCCACCTGGCCGGCCTTGTCCAGCTGCTTCACCTCGGGCTCACCGGCCATCGCCAGCGCCCGCTCCGGACGGCCCAGACCGCGCTCGCAGTCGGCCATCACCGGCCACAGGTCCGCCCGGCCCGTCATCCGACGGGCGGCACGGAACTCGGTCAGCGCCTCGGAGTAGCGCTGCGTCATGTACGAGGCGAACCCGGCCGCCTCACGGACGGCAGCCACGCGGGACGCCAGCCGGAGCGCGACGCGCGAGAACTGGTAGGCCTCCTCCGGCTCGCCGTCGAGCAGGCGGGCCACCATCACCAGGTTGCGGGCGACGTCGTCCGCGAGGGTCTTGGGCAGGCTCTTGAGCTCCTGGCGCACGTCCGCGTCCAGCTCGAAGCCCGTGACGTCCTCCGGGATCGGCAGGCGCTTGACGGGCTCGTAGTTGCCCCGGCGGTCGTCGTAGTCCCGACCGCCCCGGTCGTCACGGCGGTCGTCGCGGCGGTCGTCGCCACCGCGACGGAAGCCGCCGCCCTGCCGGTCGCCACCGCGGTAGCCGCCACGGTCGCCACCGCGGTCGTCACGACGGAAACCACCGCGGTCGCCGCCACGGTCGTCACGGTTGAACCCACCCGACGGACGGTCGCCACCGCGGTAGCCGCCGCGGTCGCCACCGCGGTCATCGCGGTTGAACCCACCCGACGGACGGTCGTCACGACGCGGACGGTCGTCACGGTCACGGTTGAAGCCACCCGGACGGTCATCCCGACGGAAACCGCCACCGGAGGGGCGGTCGTCACGACGGAAACCGCCGCGGTCGCCGCCACGGTCGTCGCGGTTGAACCCGCCCGACGGACGGTCGTCACGACGCGGACGGTCGTCACGGTCACGGTTGAAGCCACCCGGACGGTCATCCCGACGGAAGCCACCACCGGACGGACGGTCGTCACGACGGAAACCACCACCGGACGGACGGTCGCCGCCACGGTAGCCGCCACGGTCGCCACCGCGGTCATCGCGGTTGAAACCACCGGAGGGACGGTCGCCACCGCGGAAACCGCCGCGGTCGCCGCCACGGTCGTCGCGGTTGAACCCGCCCGACGGACGGTCGTCACGACGGTAGCCACCGCGGTCATCGCGGTCGCGGTTGAACCCACCGGAGGGGCGGTCGTCACGGCGGTACCCGCCGCCGGCCGGGCGGTCGCCACCGCGGTAGCCGCCGCCAGAGGGGCGGTCGCCACCTCGGTAACCACCGCGGTCGCCGCCACGGTCGTCACGGTCACGGCCGTAACCGCCGGACGGACGGTCGTCACGACGCGGACGGTCGTCACGGTCGTCACGGCGGTAACCGCCGCCAGAGGGGCGGTCGTCGCGGCGGGAGCCGCCACGGTCGTTCGACCAGCCCCCACGGGACCGGGGCTCGTAGCCTCGGCCGTCGTCCGATCGACGCTCGGGACGGTCCTGGGGCTCGTTCGACATCGTGGTGACTCCTTCTGCTGCTTCAGCTTCACCGCGCGGGCATCCGTGCAACTCCCGCTGCCGTCACGCGGTTTTGGCGCCGGCCTCCTGGCCCGCGCACCTTCTCCATTGTCCGACATGTCGGGACCCTCCGCGTCTGGGCGGAAGTCCCGACTTGTCGGACTCCTTCACGTTCGCAAAACACAAAAAGGCCGCGGCCCCAGCGAGTGGGTGGGGGCGCGGCCTTTAAAAAATTTTCGGCGGCGTGCGACTCTACCACAGGGTACCCCCGGAAGTTCCATCGGCGCTGTGTGGCGTTGCGTCAGGGGT
>NZ_JBHWCL010000176.1:0-19232 GCF_042735125.1 Kitasatospora sp. NPDC059599
CGGGTGTTGTCGGGGTGGGGGTTCGGTTTTTGCCGGGCCCCCCTTTTTTGTTTTCGGTTGCTGCGGGCTGCGGGCTGCGGGCTGCGGGCTGCGGGCTGCGGGCTGCGGGTTGTGGGTTGTGGATTGTGGTGGTTGGGGGTTCCGGTTTCCGGCGGGTTCCTGTTGTTTGTTGGTGGTGTGGGTTTGTGTATGTGTTATGTGGTGGGGAAGTCCCGGGGTTTGGTGCCGTCCCGGGGTTTTGGTGCTGTCCCGGGGTTTTGGTGGTGTCCGGGGGTGGTGCTGTTTCGGGGTTTTGGTGGTGTCCCGGGGGTGAGGGAGTCCTGGGGTTTGGTGGTGTTTCGGGGTGGTGTCCCCGGGGGGGTGTTTCTGGGGTGGTGTTTCGGGGTTTGGTGGTGTCTTGCGGTTGTTCGGGGTTTGGTGTCCGGGGTGGTGTCCGGGTTTTGGTTGTGGTGGGGGGTGTTTGGGGTTAGGGGAAGATGTTTTGGCCGGGGGTGAGGGTGTGGGTGGGGTCGTGGTGGTTTTTGGTGGTGGTGAGGGTGGTCCATTGGGGGCCGTAGTGGGTTTGCCAGTCGGTGGGGGTCATGTGGGGGATGGCGCCGACGAGGTAGCGTTTTGCGCCGAGTTGGACGGCGCGGTTGTAGAGGTTGCGGTTGCGGGTGAGGGCGGGGGTGGGGTTGGTGTCGGGGTGGGGGAAGGCGAGGAGGTCGAAGAGGTAGGCGGTGGGTTCGTTGGGGGTGATGGCGAGGGGGTGGGTGATTTTGTTGGTGTGGAAGGGGTAGCAGAGGAGGAGGCCTTGGCCGATGTCGTCGGGGGTGAGTTGGGGGAGGGTTTCGGTGAGGAAGGTGTGGGTTTGGGTGGCGGGGAGGAAGAGGGAGAGCCAGGGTTTGGGGGCGTTCCAGTAGCCGAGGTTTTTGATGGTGTCGGCGAAGGTGTCGGCGCGGTAGGTGTATTCGCGGTAGGTGGTGTCGGTGATGGTGGTTTCGGTGGGGTTGGGGTTGAGGCCGGTGAGGAGGGGGGTGGGGTTGGGGGGTGTGGTGCCGTTGTAGTGGGCGACGGCTTCGATTTTGTAGCGGGGGGGTTGGTTGTTGGGTTGGATGAGGATTTCGCCGACTTGGGAGGGGAAGCGGCCGTCGTTGAGGAGGGTTTGTTGGTCGGTGAGGTAGGTGGTGAGGTTGTCGTAGTAGAGGGTGAAGACGAGGGCGCGTTCGGGGGCGGGGATGAGTTTGAGGGTGGCGCGGGTGATGATGCCGACTTGTCCGGCGCCGGCGAGGGCGGTGTGGAAGAGTTCGGTGTTTTGGGTGGGGGTGGCGGTGAGGATGCGGCCGGTGCCGGTGACGATGTCGATGGATTCGACGGTGTCGGCTTGGAGGCCGTGTTTGTGGACGGTGGAGCCGATGCCGCCGATGCTGATGGTGCCGCCGATGGAGAGGTGGAGGTAGTCGGTGAGGCAGGGGGGTGTGAGGCCTTGGGCGAGGGTGGCTTCGGTGAGTTGGGCCCAGGTGACGCCGGCGTCGACGGTGGCGTTGGTGGGGGTGATGGTGTGGATGCGGTTGAGGGCGCGGGCGTTGATGGCGATGCCGCCGGGGGCGCCGGCTTGGCCGTAGTTGGAGTGTGATTCGAGGTCGGTGCCGGTGCCGCTTTGGCCGTTCATGGCGACTTTGAGGTTGTGGCGGCGGGCGAAGTTGATGATGGTGGCGATGTCTTGGGGGCCGGCGGGGTTGAGGACGGCGTAGGGGGTGGTGGTGGTGAGGCGGCCGAAGTCCTGGGCGTAGGCGGTGCGGGTGGCGGGGTTGGTGGTGAGGGTGCCCTGGAGGGTGGGGACGGGGATGACGCGGTTGGTGGTGGGGTCGTCGGTGGTGGCCCAGGAGCGGGTGGTGGTGTTGTAGCCGATGACGGTGGCGGCGGCGCCGGTGAGTAGGGCGCGCCTGGAGAGTGCGGGTCGGTTCATTGGGGGTGGGTCTCCCTGGTCGGTGTGCGGGTGTGGGTGGTCGGTGTGCGGGGTGCCCTGTCACAGCTGCCCCTGGCCGCCTGGCTGCCGTGGACGCCTTGGCTGCCGTGGACGCCCTGGCCGGCCTGGCTGCCGTGGACGCCCTGGCTGCCGTGGCTGCCGTGGCTGCCCTGGCCGGTCCGGTCGGGGCAGGGTCGGGTGCTCGGTGCGGTGACCGGTGCGGTGGTTCGGTTCGGGGGTTCGGTGCGGCCGCTGGGTCCGGTGGTTCGGTTCGGTTCGGGTGGTCCGGGGCCGGGTCCGGGGCCGGGGCTGGGGTTGGGGCTGGGGTGGTGGGGCGGGTGGGGTTGTGTGGGGGTGTGGGGGTGGCCCGCGGTCCCCTGGTGTGGTGGGGGCGGGCGTTGTGGGGGTGTTCGGTCGCCGTGATGGTGTGGGTGGTGGCGTTTGAACGGGTGTGAAGTTGTGGGGTGTGGTTCGGGGGTGGGGCTGGCCGGGTGTGGGGTTTGATGTCCGGCCGTTCGGGGGTGGGTGTCCGGTGGGTTCCGGGGTGGTGCGGTCCTGAACAGGTCTGCGGTTGGTGTTCGTTGGTGGTGCGGGGTGGTGCGGGGTAAGGCGTGGGCCGGGTGTCGGTGCGGGGCCCGGGGTGGTGCGGTGGCCGGTGTGTCCGGGGGGTGTGCGGGGGCCGGCCTGTGGTTCGGGGGTGTGGCGGGTGGGGCTGATGTCCGGCCGTTCGGGGGTGGGTGTTCGGTGGGTGTCCGGGTGGTGCGGTCCTGGGGTGTGGGCCTGAACCCGTCTGCGGTTTGTGTTCGTTGGCCGGCGGGGGGCGGGGGGCGGGGGGCGGTGTGGGCTGGTTTTCGGTTGTGGTCCGGGTGTTGGTGCGGGGCCCGGGGTGGTGTGGTGGCGGGGTGCCTGGGTGTGGTGCGGTGGCGGGCCTGTGGTGGGCGGGTGGCCGCGGGTTCGTGAGTGCGGCGGGTTGTTCGCCCGGGGTGGTGCGGGGTGGTGTCGTTCGGGGGGTGCGGGTTTGGCGGGCCGCCGCCCGGGGGGTCGGGCGGCGGGCCGTGGTGGTGCTCGGTGCCGTGGTGGTGCGGGTGGTGTGGGTGGGTGGTCCGGTGAGGCGTGTTCGTGGGCCTGTCCCGGTCCGTCCTGGTTCCGCTGTGTGCCTGCTGTGCTTCCCTGTTGCCCCTGTTGCCGCTGGTCTTCGGGCTGGCCTTTGTGCTGCCGGGGTTCCGGGTGTGTTGGTCCTGTGACCTTCCGGGTTTCCCGGGGTTGTGGGTCCGGTACTTCCCGTGGCCTGTGGCCGGGTACTTCCTTTGGCGTGTGGGCCTGGTGGCTCTTCCCGGTCCGTGGTCCGCTGGTTCCGGGCCGGCCGTGGTCTGCGGCCTGTGACCCGAACCCCGAACCCCGAACCCCGAACCCCGAACCCGTGACCTGTAGCCCGGTCCGTGGCTCATGGCCTGGTCTGCGGCCCGTGGTCCGGTACTTCCTCTGGCGTGTGGGCCTGGTGGCCTTTCCGGTCCGTGGTCCGCTGGTCCCGGGCCGGCCGTGGTCTGCGGCCCGTAACCCGTAACCCGTGACCCGGTCCGTAACCCGTGACCCGTGACCCGTGGCCCGGCCCGTGTCCCAGGCCCGGTCTGTGGGTTTGTTGGGTTCCGGGTCGGCCGTGGGTCGCAGCCCGCGGCTTGGTCCGTAGCCTGTGGCCCGCAATGCGGCCCGTGGCCTGGTCGGTGGCCCGGCTTGTGTCCCGTGACCTGGTCCGTAGCCCGGGGCCGGTCTGTGGGTTTGTTGGGTTCCGGGTCGGCCGTGGGTCGCAGCCCGCGGCTTGGTCCGTAGCCTGTGGCCCGTAAGTGGGCTTGTAGGGTTCCGGGCCCGTGGTCTCCGGTCCGCAGCCCAGTCCGTGGCCTGCAGCTCGGTCCGTGGCCCGAACCCGTAACCCGGCCCGTGACTCGTGGCCTGGTCGGTGGCCCGGCCGGTGTCCCGTGACCCGGTTCGTTGCTCGGTCCGTGGCCCGAACCCGTAACCCGGCCCGTGACCCGTGGCCTGGTCGGTGGCCCGGCCGGTGTTCCGTAGCCGGATCCGTGGTCCGTAGCCCGGGGCCGGTCCGTGGGTCTGTTGGGTCCGGGCCGGCCGTGGGTTCCGGTCCGTGCCCGTAACCCGGTCCGTGGTCCGTGGCCTGACCCGTGGTCCGTGGCCCGTAACCCGGTCCGTGGTCCGTGGCCTGACCCGTGGTCCGTGGCCCGTAACCCGGTCCGTGGTCCGTGGTCTGTGGCCTGACCCGTGGTCCGTGGCCCGGGTGCGTGGTCCGGTCCGTGGCCTGACCAGTAATCCGTGGCCCGGGGGGTGGCGTGGCTCGTGGTTCGTGGGCTGGTGGGGGGTTAGGGGTTGGTGTGGTTGGTGTGGGTGGTGGTCTGGTAGTTGGTGATGTCGAGGTGGCGGGTCTGGCGGTTGAAGCGCCAGGTGTAGGTGGGCCAGATGGAGGGGTTGTTGCCTTTGGTGTCGGTGTACCAGCTGGTGCAGCCGCCGGTGTTCCAGACGGTGTTCTTGAGGCGGTTCTGGAGGGTGGTGTTGTAGGTGGTCTGGGCTTCTTCGCGGACTTCGAGGGTGGTGAGGTGGTGGGTGTCGAGGGTTTTGAGTGCGGCGAGGATGTAGGTGATCTGGGCTTCGATCATGACGGTCTGGGAGGAGTGGCCGAGGGTGGTGTTGGGTCCCAGGATCATGAAGAGGTTGGGGAAGCCGTGGATGGTGGTGCCGCGGTGGGCGGTCATGCCGGTGGTGTGCCAGGTGTCGGCGAGGGTGGTGCCGTCGCGGCCGTGGATGAGGCGGGCGACGGGGCGGTCGGTGGCGGTGAAGCCGGTGGCGAGGATGATGGTGTCGATGTCGCGTCGGGTGCCGTCGGCGGTGGTGATGTGGGTGGGGCCGATGGCGGTGATGGTGTCGGAGACGATGTCGACGTTGGGTTGCTGGATGGCGGGGTACCAGGTGTTGGAGAAGAGGAGGCGTTTGCAGCCGACGGTGTAGTCGGGGGTGAGGCGTTGGCGCAGGGCGGGGTCTTTGACGCTTTTCTTGAGGTGGCCGGCGGCCATGTTCTTCATGCCGGTGGTGCGGGAGGGGCGGGACATGAAGAACGCGACGATTTCGCGGCCGTGTTTGTTGAAGGCGCGGCGGAAGCGCTGGTAGCCGGGGAGGTGGCGCAGCATCCAGGTGTGGCGGGTGGTGTTGGGTTTGTCGGGTTTGGCGGCGACCCAGGGGGGTGTGCGCTGGTAGAGGTCGAGGTGGGCGACCTGGGGCTGGATCTTGGGGACGAACTGGATGGCGGAGGCGCCGGTGCCGATGACGGCGATGTTGCGGCCGGTGAGGTCGTGGTCGTGGCGCCAGCGGGAGGAGTGGAAGACGGTGCCGGTGAAGGTGTCGAGGCCGGGCAGGTCGGGTGTGGCGGGGTCGGAGAGGTAGCCGGTGCCGGTGACGAGGACCTGGGCGGTGTAGCGGCCGTGGCTGGTGTGGAGTTTCCAGTGGTGGTGGGTGTCGTCCCAGCGGGCGTCGAGGAGTTCGTGGCCGTAGCGCAGGTGGGGGTCGACGCCGTGGCGGGTGGCGCAGTCCTTGAGGTAGGCGTGGACTTCGGCCTGGGTGGCGAAGGTGGATTTCCACTCGGGGTTGCGGGCGAAGGAGAAGGAGTAGAGGTGGGCCTGGACGTCGCAGGCGCAGCCGGGGTAGGTGTTGTCGCGCCAGGTGCCGCCGAGGTCGGTGGCGCGTTCGAAGACGAGGAAGTCGTCGATGCCGGCGCGCAGGAGGTTGACGGCGGTGCCCAGGCCGGAGATGCCGGCGCCGATGACGGCGACTTTGAGGTGGCGTACGGCGAGGTCGCCGGTGCCGGCGGCGGCGGTGGCGGCCGTGGTGCCGGTGCCGGTGGCCGTGGTGGTGCCGGTGCCGGTGGCCGTGGTGGTGCCGGTGCCGGTGGTGGTGGGGGTGGTGGGGGTGGCCCCCGCCGCCGGGGCGGGGGCGGTGGTGGCCGTGGTGGCCTTGGCGCCGGGGGTGGTGCCGGTGCCGGTGGTGCGGTCGGGGGCGGGGGTGGTGGTCATGGCGTCGGTGTCCTCTTCTGCGGTGGCTGAGGGGTCCTGTGTGCCGGTGGGTCAGGCGCGGCGGGTGAGGGTGACGCGGAAGTTGTTGAAGATGTGGTCTTCGAGGGTGTAGGCGAAGATGTCGAGGTAGCGCTCGAAGCGGGCGACGGTGGTTTCGTCGGTCATGGTGACGGCTTCGTCGCGGCGGGCGGCGAGGAGTTCGAGCCAGGCGCGGCAGGCGCGGGCGAACGACTCGGGCTCGTTGCGGATCTCGGTGACCTCGAAGAGGCCGTCGAGGCCGGAGGCGAGTTCGGGCAGGCGCGGGATGTGGCAGCCCTCGAACTCCTCGCGCTGGAGGAACTTCAGGTCGTCCAGGAGCTGGCGGCGCAGCGGGGGGTTCTCGACGGTCATGGTGTGCAGGACGAAGCGGGCGCCGGGCTTGAGGAGGGAGTGGATCTGCTTGAAGAAGACGCGGTAGCGCTGGGTGCGCTCCTTGGGGGTGAGGGAGGAGAGCACGAAGTGTTCGAGGGCGTTGATGCAGAACGCGGCGTCGTAGGCGTCCTCGCCCTCGGCGAGGCGGTGGTCCTCCCAGCTTTCGACGCGGGCTTCGATGGCGGGGTTGCCCAGGGCGTGGACGAAGTCGGACTGGGTGCGGGAGAGGGTGACGCCGACGGCGCGCTTGACGCCGTGGACGGTGGTGAGGCGGTTGAGCATGGTGCCCCAGCCGCAGCCGACGTCCAGGACCTTGGCGGTGCCGGCGGCGCGGGCGAGGTCGGTGAAGGCGTCGAGCTTGCGTTCCTGGGCCTCGTCCAGGACGGCGACGAGGTCCTCGCCGTCCTCCCAGTAGCCGCCGGAGTACATCATGGTCGGGCCCAGGATGAGCCGGTAGAGCTCGTTGGGGACCTCGTAGTGGTGGCGGATGGCCTCGACGTCGGGGTTGATGGAGCGGGCTTCGACGGTGGTCATGGGATGGGGCCCCTCGGTGGTGGTGGAATGGGAATCGGACCGGGCAGCGGGCGTGCGCGTGGTGTGCCACACGCGGGCGCCGGTGGTGCGGGCGGTGCGGGTACGGCGGGTACGGCGGGTGGTGGTGGTGCGGTGTGCGGGCGGTGGCCCGGCGGGCCGGCCGCGGTGTGCGGGCACCGGCCCGTAGGCGCCGTGCCGTGCCGTGCGGGCACCGGCCCGTAGGCGCGGTGCGGTGCGGGGCCGCCTCCGGTGCGGGGCGGCTCGTGCTCGGCCGTGCCGTGCGGTGCGGTGCCGGTGACGTGCGCCCGGCCGCTCGCGTGCGGTGCCGTGCCCGCGTGCCGTGATGCCGTGCCGTGCCGTGCTGTGCTCGCGTGCCGTGATGCCGTGCCGTGCTCGTTGCGGTGGTGGACCGCGGTGTGGTGCCGGTGACGTGCGTCCGGCCGCTTGCGTGCGGTGCTGTGCTCGCGTGCCGTGATGCCGTGCTGTGCTGGTGTGCGGTGGTGGACCGCGGTGTGGTGCCGGCGGCGTGTGTGCGGCCCTGGGGTCGTACGAGTGCCGTGGGTCCGTGCTTGTTTGCGGTGCGGTGCGGTGCGGTGCGGTGCCGGTGATGTGCGTCCGGCCGTTCGCGTGCGGTGCCGTGTTCGGGTGCGGTGGTGGGCCGCGTTGTCGTGGCGGTGTGGCGTTGGGCCGGTGTGCGTGCGGGTGCGGTGTGTTGTGGGTCAGGTAAGCGTGTGTCTCGCAAGCGGTGCGCAAGGGGGTGGGGGTGTGGGGGGTTGCGGGGCGTTTGCGCGGGCGCGGGTTTCATGCGGTTCGACAAGACACGCGGCCCCCACGGCCGGGTCGCTTCCCTTTCGTTTCGTCGGCGGGGTGGTGCTTGTCCGGGCTTGTGCTGTTTCTCCTGTCTCGTTTTTGTGTGCGGGGTGGGGGGCGGTGCGTCGTTCCCGTGTTCCTGGTTTTCCGGTCCGTCCGTCGTTGTCTTTCTTCCGGTGTTCTCGTTGTGTGTTCCTGTGATTTTCCGGTCCTCGTGGTGCCCGTGTGTCGGGTGTGACGGTGTGTGGGGCCGGTGGGGGCGCGGGGCGGGGTGTGGAGGGGGTGGCGGGGTGCGGTCCGGCCGGGGGCGGGGTGCGGGGGTCCGGGCGGGTTGCCGCCCGTGGCCGGCCGGGGCGGGGGGTTGCGGTCCTGGGGTGTCGTCCCGGGCGTTTGTCCGTGGGCCGGTTCGCCGGTCGCGGGTGGTCCGGCCGTTCCACCCCTGTTCGTTGTTCCCATTCGACGCGTTGACAGCCGTCCGTCCCGGTGTTCCCGGGGCCGGGCGAGGAGAGGAAACGATCACCCATGTCGCAGATCCCCACCATCGAGGACCTGGCGCAGCAGCTGCAGGCGGTCTCCGGTGCGCACGAGATCGACGCGGACGCGGCGTTGCAGCACATCGCGGACGTGGACTCGCTGGACCTGATGGAGTGGCTGTACGGGTTCCAGAACCAGTACCCGCACATTCCGGCCGACGAGTCGCTGTTCGCGGACATCGACGACACCACGACGCTGCGGGTGGTGCACGAGCGGATCCTGGCGCTCGTCCCGGCCGAGGCCAACTGAGGCCCCGGGGCGGGGAGAGAGGGGGCGGGTGATGAGCGGTTTCGACGTCACCGGCTGGGGGATGTCGGTGCCCGAGCGGGTGGTGACCAGTGCCGAGCTCGCGCAGCGTTTCGGTGTCGACGAGCACTGGATCGTCTCGCGGTGCGGGATCCGTGAGCGCCGGGCGGTCGGGCCGGGGCAGACCACGGCGTCGATGGCGGTGGAGGCCGGGCGCCGGGCTCTCGAGCGGGCGGGCCTGACGGGTGCGGACATCGCGCACCTGATCGTGGCGACGGCCACTCCGGAGCAGCCCTCGCCGGCGACGTCGGCGTTCGTCCATGACGAGCTGGGTATCGCGGGCAGTGCGCACGACGTGAATTCCGAGTGTGCCGGTTTCGTGTATGCGCTGGTGACGGCGGCGGGTCTGCTGCGGATGGATCCGCGGCCGATCCTGGTGATCGGCTCGGACACGCACACCCAGACCGCGAACCCCGCCGACCGGGACCTGTCGATCCTGGTCGGTGACGGTGCGGGTGCGGTGGTGCTGGCGCCGGGTCCGGTGGACCGGATCCGGGCGTGGAACCTGGGTGCGGACGGCTCGTGCAAGAACAGTCTGAAGGTCCTGGCGGGCGGTTCGCGGATGCCCACCACGGCGCAGACGGTGGAGCAGGGTCTGCACTACGCGCAGATCAACGGCAACGAGATCTACCTCAATGCCGTGCGCTACACGGTGCGTACGATCCGCGAGACGCTGGAGCAGGCGAAGATCACCGCTGCGGACGTCGATCACGTCGTGCCGCACCAGGCGAACATCCGGATCATCAACTCGGTGCTCGCGCACACGGGGATCCCCGCGGACCGTCTGGTCACCAACCTGGAGCGGTACGGCAACACCGCTTCGGGGTCGATCCCGATCGCGTTGGCGGAGGCGCTGGACGCGGGGCGGATCAAGGATGGGGACACGGTGCTGCTGGCCGGTTTCGGTGCGGGCATGACGTGGGGTTCGGTCCTGATGACGTGGGGAGGGGCGCGGTGAGCGGCAAGGACGCCTTCGGGGTCCGTCCGGTGTCGCCGGTGGCGCTGGTCACCGGCGCGTCGGGGGGGCTGGGCAGTGAACTGGCGCTGGCCCTGGACGCGGCCGGGTGTCGTGTCGCGGTCCACTACAACAGTTCCCGCCAGGGCGCGGAGAAGACCTGCGCGCAGCTGGTCAACGACCATGTCATGGTCACCGGTGACGTCGCGGACTTCGAGGCGGTCACCGCGATGTACGAGCAGGTCACGGCGGCGCTGGGCCCGGTGGACGTGCTCGTCAACAACGGTGCCGTCCGCAAGGACGCGCTGATGGCGATGCAGGACCCGGTGCAGTGGCGGCAGGTGATCGACACCAACCTGGTGGGTTCCTTCCACACGGCGCGGGTGTGCGTGCCGGCGATGCTGCGGGCGCGCTGGGGCCGGATCGTCAACATCGTGTCGCCGTCCGCGCTGATCGCCACCGCCGGTCAGACCGCCTACTCCGCGTCCAAGGCCGGGCTGATCGGTCTGACCCGGACCCTGGCGGCGGAGTGCGGGCGCCGGGGGGTGACGGTCAACGCCCTCTCGCCCGGTTTCATGATCACGGGGATGACGGACACCCTGCCCGAGCACGTCGTCGCCGGGATGCGCGACAAGGTCCCCGTGCCGCGTTTCGTCACCCCGCGCGAGGTCGCCCGCTCGATCACCCTGTTCCTCGACCAGGACTGCATGACCGGGCAGGTCATCAGCATCGACTCCGGCGCCTCCATCACCTGACCCCGGCCCGGCCCGGCCCGCCCCCCCGTTCCCGTCCCCTTCCCGGGGCCGGTGCGGGCCCGCGCCCGCGCGGGCCCGCCGCCGCCCCCCGGGGGGTCCCGGGGACACCGCGCCCCCGCCCCTCGGCCCACCGGCCGGGGTGCGGGGGCGCACCCGTTGCCCGGGGGCGGCGGCGGGGCGTGCCAAAGACCCGGGGAACACCGGCGAAAGCACCCCCCACACACGTCAAGGGCGGCAAGGGTGTGGAGACCGGCGGCTTCGACGCCGCCTTCGGGGCGGGCGGTGACGGGGCGCTCGTGGCGGAGGCCGACGGCAGGGTGGCCGGTGCCGCCGGCGGCACCGGGGCCGTAGTCGTGCAGGGGGACCCGCCCGCCTCCTGAGGAGCCGGTCCGGCATACGGCGGGACACCATCCGCATGCCGTCACCGACGGGCCCGGTGTTCGCCTCTCGGGAAGCGGGCAGGCCGTCCGGACCTCTCTCCGGTCGATGACCGGCCCGCTGAGGTGTCTCCCGAAATGGTGAGCATCTGCTGCCCGTTCTCGGGTTCCGGCTCAACTTCCGTGGTCTGCACACGGTGAGTGACGATCAAACGATGCGGTGGGCGTCGTGAAGTTGCCCGGAATTCGCCCGAGTTCGGGCCGCGGTGGCCGACGGTGCGGGACCGTGGACGATCTGGTGCCCCGGCTGGAGGGGTTGCTGTTTCCGTCGGTCGCGGGCGTCGCGGTGCTGTCGGTCGACGTGAACGTCGATTCGGTGAACGTGGAGGTCAAGTCCTCGGCGGCGGGGCACAGTTGTCCGGGGTGCGGGAGCTGGTCGACCCGAGTCCACAGTTCCTACCTGCGTTTTCCTGTCGACGGGCCGGTCGGGGGGGGGGGGCGGGTTCGGCTGAGCCTGAGGGTGCGGCGCTTCGTGTGCGGGAACTCGTCGTGCGGGCGGCGAACCTTCGTCGAGCAGATTGTCGGGCTGACGCGGCGCCACGGCCGCTGGACGGAGCGGTTGCGGTCGACGCTCGCTTCGGTCGGCCTGGCGATGGCCGGGCGGGCCGGCGCCCGGTTGGCCGAGGTGTTCGGGGTGTCGGTGAGCCGGAGCACGGTGCTGCGGCTGGTCGAGGAGCCTCCCGATCCGCAGCCGCCGACCCCGCGGGTAGTGGGCGTCGACGAGTACGCGACGCGCAAAGGCCACACCTACGGGACGGTGCTGGTCGACGCCGAGACCCGCCGACCGGTGGACCTCCTGCCCGACCGGGAGGCGTCCAGCCTGGCAGCATGGCTGGCCGAGCGACCGGGCATCGAGGTCGTCTGCCGCGACCGCGCCCCGTTCTTCGCCGAGGGTGCCACCGTCGGAGCGCCCCAAGCCGTGCAGGTCGCGGACCGCTGGCACCCGTGGCACGTGCGCCGTGAGGCGCCGATTGATCGAGTGGAGGTGGGAGACCTTCGCCGCTGTCCTGTCGCAGCAGGGCGGTGAAGCTGGGGGCAGCCTGACCTGGGAGATGCCGGGGAGGGTGGCAAGCGGCCCTGACGAAGCCGGGACGCGCCAGCACTGTCAGATGGTGCGGGTCCGGCGAGCAAGACGAAGAGGTATACGAGAGGAACCGGTGCGTGAAGCCTCCTAAGGTGCCGCCAGCTCGAACCTGGCAGATCTGGGCTGGTAGCGGCGCGCACCCGTCCCACTGTTGGTGGGGCGGGGAACTCCTGGGTGGTCTGTTCCAGCTGGCTCGGGAGGCCATGGTGAAGTGCTGCGGGGTAGCCATGGCGATGCCGCGGGGGTATAGCCGGGTGCCTACTTCGTCGATCGATCGATTGGTGAACACGGGAACCTTCCCGGTCTCGCCCGTCGCCCGCGCCGCCAGCGCGGTTGATAAGGGCTGGGCACATCGTCTGCTGAGCAGGCCGGGTAAGGGGCGGAGCCGTCGTAGTAGTCCGAGGCCGGGAAAGCCGGCCACATGGCGAAGGACGGCAGCGAGATTGCAAGGGAGGTACTGCAATGTCTGAAGACACCGGGGTGGATGCCCCGGTCGCGTGGCCGGAGGCTGAGTCCGCTGAGCTACGGGTACGGAGGATGCAGGTCAAACTGCACCGTTGGGCGGTTGCCGATCACGGCTTCCGGTTCGACGATGTGTTCAACTTCGTATGTGACCCGGCCACTTTGGTGGTGGCGTTTGCTCGGGTCGCAGGCAACACCGGAGCCCGGACTGCGGGCGTGGACGGCCTTCGAGCCGACCACGTGCAGGCATTCGGGGTGGAAGCGTACTTGGGCCGGATCCGCTCGCAGTTGAGGGCAGGGCTCTTTCGGCCAATGCCGGTGCGTGAGCGGATGATCCCCAAGGCGGGCGGGAAACTGCGGCGCCTGGGGATCCCGACCATCGCGGACCGGGTGGTCCAGGCCGCGCTGAAACTGGTTCTGGAGCCCATTTTCGAGGTGGACTTCCGTCCGTGCTCGTACGGGTTCCGGCCCAACCGGCGTGCGCACGACGCGATCGCCGAGATTCACCTGTTCGGCACCCAGGGCTATCGCTGGGTGCTGGACGCTGACATCGAGGCGTGCTTCGACCGCATCGACCACACGGCCCTGATGGGTCGCGTCCGGATGCGGCTGAAGGACAAGCGGGTGCTTGCGTTGGTGAAGTCGTTCCTCAAAGCCGGGATCATGACCGAGCTCGGCGAACGGAACGAAACCACCTCCGGGACACCCCAGGGAGGGATCCTCTCACCCCTGCTGGCCAACATCGCCCTGTCCGTGCTCGACGACTTCGCCGCCGAGCAGTGGACGAACACGATGGCGACCCGGCGGGACCGCGAACGACGACGGCAACATGGCCTGGGCACCTGGCGACTTGTCCGCTACGCGGACGACTTCGTCGTCATGGTCCACGGGACCAGAGAGCACGTCGAGGAGCTTCGCACGCAGGTGAGTGAGGTCTTGGCGACGATGGGGCTGTCCCTGTCGCCGCCGAAGACCCGGATCGTCCACCTGGCCGACGGGTTCGACTTCCTCGGGTTCCGCATCGTGTGGAACCGAAAACGGGGAACGGACAAGTGGTACGTCTACACCTTCATCGCCGACAAGCCGGTCCAGGCGCTGAAACGGAAGATCAAGTCACTGACCCTCAGGTTGTCGCATCTCGATTACAGGGTCGCGCTGATCCGTATCAACCAGATCCAGCGCGGCTGGGCCAACTACTTCAAGCACGCGGTCGCCAAGCACACCCTGTCGCGCCTCGCCACCTTCGTCTGGTGGAGGGTCGTGCACTGGGTGATGCACCGCAACCGCATGACGTGGAAGGCCATCCGGCGATGGCTCCGAACTCCGCAAGGATGGGGAGCGATCTGCATGGAAGGGATCGAACTGTTCAACCTCGCAACGGTGCCGGTCACCCGCTACCGCTACCGAGGCAACAGCATCCCCTCTCCCTGGCCGGACGCTCTGACCGAGCCGATCCCAGCAGCGTGATCTCGTGGAGAGCCCGGTGCTCAGTAATGGGCACGCCGGGTTCGGCGGGCGGGTCCGGGAAACGGGCCTGGAGCAATCCAGGAACCGCGCCCGGGCCCGACCCGACAACCTCAGCGAGGCCGCTGAGCGAAGCGTCGCCCAGCACCGCCGCTGTCTTCAGACCCTGACCCCCGAGACGCCCGAGCCCGAGGCAGCCACCGCCATGGTCGAGGAGACGGCCAGCTCACCATGGCCGACCGGCCACCGTTTCGCCGACCGCATCCGGACCCGGCACGCCACCGTCCACGCGCTCTTGGAGGCCGGCCACAGCAGGCGCTCGATCCAACGCCAGCTGGGCATGACCTACGGAACGGTCAAGCGCCTCGCCGACGCCACGCGCCCGGAAGAGCTCTTCACCGGCCAATGGCAGAACCGGCTCTCCGAGCTCGACGAGTACAAGCCGTACCTGGACAACCGCTGGATCGAGGGCTGCACCAACGCCTGGAAGCTGTGGGAGGAGATCGTGCCGCTCGGCTACCTGGGCAGCTACCAGACGGTCCGCGCCTACATCTTCCGGAAACGCACGTCACCACGACCCGTCACCGCACGGCCGCCCTCACCCCGGACGGTGACCAGCTGGATCCTCCGCCGACCCGAATCCCTGGCCGAGTCCGAGCAGTTGCAGCTCAAGACAGTTTTGACCAAGTGCCCCGAACTGGACGCCCTCACCCGACACGTCCGCTCCTTCGCAGCCATGCTCACCGAGCGCCACGGCGAGCGCCTGCCAGAGTGGCTCAACGCGGTCCGGCAGGACGACCTGCCCAGCCTCCACACCCTCGCCGCCGGCATCGACCGCGACCGCGACGCCGTCATCGCCGGCCTCACCCTCCCCTGGAACTCAGGCGTCGTCGAAGGACACGTCAACCGCATCAAGATGCTCAAACGCCAGATGTACGGCCGGGCGGGCTTCCAGCTCCTCCGCAAGCGCGTTCTGCTGTTGTGCTGGCTTCTCCGCCCCGCTGGTCAGCGGTGAGGTCCCACAGATACCGCCGAGCTCAACAGCCGGATGTCGTATTCGGTCCAGCAATCTGAGATCTCGATGCCAACCTCGCTGTCGCAACAGGCGCACAGCAGGTTCGGGCCATTGATTCCATCCCGCCTGCAGCACCCGTAAAGCCGAGCCGGGTCCGTATGAGGCCGCAACTGCACGCCGTCCAGCGGGTTGATCACCCAGGTCGCAATCGCGCCAGCGGGAACATAAGGATCCGGGTCAGCAGCGACTGAACCTACCGCCACCGTCGATGGGCCATGGGTGTAGTGCTCTCTCCCCTTCACTCGCGGGAGAGGCTTCCACTCACGTCGTTCCAGCGGATTCGACAAGGCAGCATCACACTGCCGACATCTGAAAACGATCAGCACTCTCGTATCCCTCCCGTCCACAGCAAACCGTCGCCATCCAACCAGCCGGCCTGCCGTGCGACCAGAACCAGAAGGTCACCCTGTGTTGTCGACCACGACCGCACCACAGAACTCGTGCCAGAACCCGTTCTCACGTGAACAAAGCCGCGCGGGGTGCCGTCGCCGATGCCGGGGAGACTGCGGGCGGAACGGGGGCGGAACGGGGGCGGAACGGGGCGCAGCGGGGGCGCAAATGCGGCGGCGGCCCCGTCGTCTGTCTTCCGGTCCCGGCCGGGCCGGGAGGGGAGACGGCGGGGCCGCCGTGTGCACGCGCGGGTGGCGGCGCGTGGGGCGGGTCAGGCCAGGACGGCGAGCGCGGCCTCGTAGTCCGGCTCGTCGGCGATCTCGGCGACGAGCTCGGTGTGCAGGACGGTGTCGTTCTCGTCCAGGACGACCACGGCGCGCGCGGTCAGGCCCGCCAGCGGGCCGGAGTTGATGGCCACGCCGTAGGCGTCGTGGAACTCGCGTCCGCGCAGCGTGGACAGCGTCTTGACGTTGTCCAGGCCCTCGGCGCCGCAGAACCGGGCCTGCGCGAACGGCAGGTCGGCGGAGATGCACAGCACCACGGTGTTGTCCAGGGCGCCGGCCTGGGCGTTGAAGGTGCGCACCGACGTCGCGCAGGTGGGGGTGTCGACACTGGGGAAGATGTTGAGGACCTTGCGCGCGCCCGCGAAGTCCTTCAGCGAGGTGTCCGCCAGCCCCGCGCCGACCAGCGTGAACGACGGAGCCCGGCTGCCCGAGACCGGCAGCGCGCCGCCGACCTCGACCGGGTTCCCCTTCAGCGTGACCTGAGCCATGAAAAGCCTCCTACCAGCGGTATACGGGTGTGCAACGCCGCCGATCCTACTGCCCGCCCCCCGCCCCGCCCACGGGGCGACCACCGGCCGGACACCCCGCCCGCCCGCGCACCCACGCCCACGAACACCCCGCCGTCGCCCGGGGCGAAGACAGCCCCGCCTCGCGCCGGCCGCGCCCCGCAGGGCCCGCGCCCCTTCGGCCGCGCCCCGCTGTGTCCTGCAGGGCCCGTGGCACTCCGGCTGTGTTCTGCGGGGCCTGCGCTCCTTCGGCCGTGTTCTGCAGGGCGCGTGGTGCTCCGCCGGTGTTCTGCGGGTTCCGTGGTGCTCCGGCTGTGTCCCGCGGGGCCTGCGCTCCTTCGGCTGTGTCCTGCGGGGCGCGTGGTGCTCCGCCGGTGTTCTGCGGGTTCCGTGGTGCTCCGGTCGTGTCCTGCGGGGCGCGTGGTGCTCCGCCGGTTTCCCGTCGCTCCCGTGGCGCTCCGGCTGCCGCCGACGGGGGTGTGGCCTCCCGGACCGGGGGAGCGAACGCGCCCCGCGGCGGCCGGGCGGACCCGGGCCGCCGCGGGGCGGGTGGTGGCGGTGCGGCCGTCATGGTGCCGGCCGCGGGCCGGTGTTCAGTTGAAGACCAGGACGTCGGTGCGCATCGGCAGGGCGCTGCTCCAGCCGATGCTGATCTTGAACGTCACCACGCCGCTGCCGGGGGCGATGCTCGACACCTGGAACGGCGCGGCGCCGACGAACCGGACCCCGTTGGCGTTGATCTCGGAGGCCGTGATGACGACCGTCGAGTCCGGCCCGATGACGTTCCAGGGGATCTGGAGGTTGAAGGTCCCGTTGCCCGGGGTCCACGTCCACCACCCCCGCCACACGGCGCCGACGTTGCCGCCGATCGCCGCGAGGCCCTGGTCCTGGTCGGCGGGCTGTGAACTGTCCGCGATGTGCGGCACCCCGGAGGCGGAAGACTCGGCTGCGGCCATGACGGCTCCCCTCGCGACGGGAGAGCCCCCACGAGCCCTCCGTATACGGTGAGTGTCCATGCGTGCGCGCCGCGTAACAATCACTCGTGCGGGTGAACCTCCGGCGGGTCGCACCCCACCTGTCCCGTACGGCCCCGCCCGCCCTGTAGGGCCCCGCCCGTCCCGTGCGTCCACGCCCGCACCGGGCCGCCCCGCACCGGGCCGCCCCGCCCCGGGGCCGCCGCCGGGGCCGTTCCCGTTCCCGGGCCGGGCCGTTCCCGTGTGTCGGGCGGGCCGTGACGTGCCCGGGGCGGGCGGTGACGGACGATGCCCTGACGGGGCAGACGCGGCGGGCCCCGCACGCGGCGGCCGGGCCCCGGGTCCGTCCCCGTCCGTCCCACCGGCCGAAGCCGAAGCCGAAGCCGAAGCCGGAGCCCAGGTCCAGGCCGGAGCCCAGGCCCAGGCCCAGGTCCAGGCCGGAGCCGAAACCGAACCCCGGGCCGTCCGGGCGCGCCGCCGCCCCGGCCGCCGTCCCGGGCCCGTACACCGGAGGAGAGAGCCCCCGTGAGGATCAACCTGACCAGCGTCTTCGTCGACGACCAGGACAAGGCCCTGCGCTTCTACACCCAGGTGCTGGGATTCGTGAAGAAGACCGAGGTCCCCCTCGGCGGGCACAGCTGGCTGACCGTCGTCTCGCCCGAGCAGCCCGAGGGCACCGAACTGCTGCTGGAACCCGACCACCACCCCGCGGCCAAGGCCTACGTGGCGGCGCTGGCCGCCGACGGGATCCCGGCCACCTCCTTCGCCGTGGACGACGTGCACGGCGAGTACGAGCGGCTGCGCGCGCTGGGGGTGCGCTTCACCCGGGAACCGACGGCACTGGGACCGGTGACCATCGCCGTCCTGGACGACACCTGCGGCAACCTCATCCAGATCGCCCAGTACCACTGAAGGGCCGTCACCACAGCCGCAGCCTCGGAAAGTGTCGGGTCACCGGGTGACTGCTCGTTCTTGAGGTCGTCGGCGAGACGGGCGGGCTGCTCCGGTCTCGATGGGGCCGCGCGGTTCGGTCTCCTCGCCGGCGAGGCGGGCGGCCATGAGCCGGATCACGGCGACCTTGATCATCGCTTCGGCGTGCGCGGTCTTGCGCCCGTGGTCCCGTGCCGACCGTCTGCACCGCCCGGCCGGGAGAATGTCCGCTCGACCATCCGCCTGCGGGGCGGCACCCGGAAGCCTTTCACATCCGCGTTCCGCGGCACCGCGACGATCTCCGGGTTCTCGCCCTCGGACGCCCGGCCGACCAGGCCGGTGTCGACGACGTTGACGTAGCCGCCGTCGGCCCGGACCGGCCCGACCTGCGGAAACCGCTCACGGATACCGGTCGGGACCGGCTTCGCGCCCGCCAGGTCCCGGAGGGAGACCGAGTGCACGACCGCCCGCAGCACGAGCCCGCAGGCGTCCACCGGCAGATGCCGTTGACGGCCCCGCACGCGCTTGCCCGCGTCGTAGCCGATCGCCTGTCCGCCCTGGCGGCTGCGAGCCGGCTGCGAGTCGAGCACCGCTGCGGATCCCGCCCGTCGCCCACCCGGACCCGCTCGCGCAGCACGTCGTGGACTCGGTCCCGGGTCCCGTCCGCCGGCCCGGCACGAAACCACCGGTACGCCGCGTCCCACGGGGCGAGGTCGTGCGGCACCAGCCACCACGCACATCCGCTGACCAGCACGTACCGCGCGGTGTCCACGACCGGGCGGCGAGGGAACCTCAGCGGACGGCCACCGTGGCGCGGATCCCGCTCCGGCGGCAACGGCTCGATCACCGCCCACCGGGCATCCGTCAACGACGAGTCGTGGGACGGCTTGCACGAACAGACGCACACGGCAGTGATCTTCGCGCGCCCCTCGACTGAGAAGATCACCGCCGGCGCATCACGCCAAGGAGTTGATCAATCACCCGACACTCTCTCAGCCTCAGCCTCAGCCGGGGGGCGGGGCGGGCAGGGGTGATGTGCGACGGCGTCTCGGCAGGGCCCGCGGGTCCCGCCGAGACGGGCGGCCGGGCCGCGCCCCCGGCCGGAGCCGGCACAGGCGGGCGGCGGGCGGCGGGCGGCCGTGCGGACCGGGTGGGCCGGGTGGGCCGGTGCCGCGTGATCCCGGGCGAGACGGGAGCCGTGCCCGGCCGGGCCGGCCCGGCACCGGATGTCAGACTCGGCCGGCCGGTGACGCACAGGGCGCGGCCGGGGCCAGGGCGCCCCCCCCCCCCCCCCGGGGGCGGG
>NZ_JBHWCL010000177.1:0-19209 GCF_042735125.1 Kitasatospora sp. NPDC059599
TCCCGGGCCCCGCCGTCTTCCGCGGCCCCTGGTGAGTCCGGCCGCGTTCCGGTGGCGACCGGACATCGCCGTCCGTGCCGGGCGGCGTGCGGTCAGTTCGGCCGCCGGGCCCTCGCCCCGGCGAGGGCCCGGGCGAGGGCCCGATGTCGGCTGCCGGGAGGATCTTCGGCAGGACCTCCCCGCGGCGCGTCCTTCACGTCCTCGGTGACCTCCACGGCGGCACCCTTCACCGGCGCCACCGGCAGACCTTGGGTGGTGTGCCCGTCATCCCGCTGGCGCTCACTGCTACCGAGCCCGGCCGCCTGTTCGTGGGCGCGGTCGACGGCAGGGTCCTGGACGCGCGACCGGGTGGCCCTTTCAGCCCGTCCTTCCACCCCGCCCGTCCTTCCACCTCGCCCTTCCGCCGCACCGGTCGTACGCCGCCGCCGATGTCGGCAGACCTCGCCGAGTCGGGTCCGGCACCGTCCGCGCCGTCCGCGTCGGAGAGGAGGTCCCGGCGAGTGGCGGGCACCCTACGAGCTGCCGGTCCGCCCTCGGGTGAACGGGCGGTCGATCGCCTGTCGCAGGACGGCCGGTGCCGTGACGAGGGACGGCCCGTACCAGGTCAGGTGTCGTCCGCTGACCAGGGCGACCGGTGTGCCCGGGAACGCCTCGGGGCCGTCGTCGGCGGTGAAGCGGTACGGCTCGTCCGGTAGAACCACCAACTCGGGCTGCTCTGCGAGCAGTTCGGGCAGGGGGATGGCGGGGTAGCGCTCGGGGTGGTCGGCGTGGACGAGTCGGAGGCCGAGGCGGCGCAGCAGGTCTCCGGCGAAGGTGTCGCGGCCGAGGACCATCCACGGGCGGCGCCAGATCGGCACGATCACTGTCGGGCCTCCGGGCTCCGGGTCCGTCCCGTCCGCCCTGGCAGCCCCGTCCGTCCCGTCCACCCCGTCCGCCCGGCCTGTCCGGTCCGCGCCGACCGGCGCCCAGGCCGCTTCTGCCTCGTCCAGCCAGGCGGGGCGCGGCAGTCGGCAGGCGGTGGTCAGCAGCCGGTCGAGCGAGCGGAAGGCGTCGTCCAGGGTGCGGATGTCGGTGACCCAGACGGGGATGCCGGCCGCGCGCAGTGCGTCCAGGTCGGGGCGCCGGTTCTCCTCGTCGTTGGCGATCACGAGGTCCGGTCCGAGCGCGATGATGCCCGGGACGTCCGGGTTCTTGGTGCCGCCGATCCGGGTGACGGCCAGGTCCGCGGGGTGGGTGCACCAGTCGGTGGCGCCGACCAGCAGTCCGGCTGCGGTGGCGGCGACCGCCTCGGTCAGCGAGGGCACCAGCGAGACCACCCGGCGGGGCGGGTGCGGCCCGAGCCGGACGGGGAGGTCGAGGTCGTCGCGCGGGCGGGTGGGGTCGGCCATCCGGCCAGCCTACGTCCCGGATCCGGCGGGCCGGTCAGGACGGTGCACTGGCGGAAGCGGTCCGTGAATCCCCGGGAACCCGCCGCCCCGGCCGTCCGACTACCTGGTCCGGGTCCGCAGCACGGGCCCTTGCACGGATCACCGACCAGGAGAGTTGTCATGCGCCCTCGCGTTGTCTGCGGAATCGCGGCCGCCGTCGCCCTGTTCGCCACGGCCTGCGGAAGCGGGGGCGGGGGTGGGCAGGGCGGATCCGTCACCGCCGCCGCCCAGGCCGGTGGCGCCGGCGCCCACCCCGTCACGGTCGCCGACTGCGCGGGCAAGGAGACCGTCATCGCCAGGACGCCGACGAAGATCGTCACCAGCAACGCGTCCAGCCTGGAGATGTTGCTGCGACTCGGTGCCGGCGACCGCGTGATCGGCACCGGCTTCCCGCCCGGCAAGGGCACCCTGCCTGCGGACATCGCCGAACAGGGCGACCGGATACCGGTGTTGGGGGAGAAGGTCATTCCCAAGGAGAAGCTGCTCGGCTCCGGCGCCGACCTCTACGTCGACACCTTCAGTGCGATGCCGATGATGGGCGGCGGCGCCACCGGGCCGAGTGAGGAGGAGTACGCGGCGGCCGGCATCCAGCACGTCTTCCTGCTCTCCACCGCCTGCGCCGGGACCCCGAAGGCCGCCAAGGCGCCGCGCACCGACCTCGCGGGGATCGAGGACGACATCCGCCGCCTCGGCGCCGTCACCGGCACCGCCGCCCGCGCGGAGGAGCTGGTGGCCGGGATGGAGAAGCAGATCGGCGAGGTGCGCGACGCGGTCGCCGCCGTCCCGGAGGACCGGCGGCCGAGCTACTTCGTCTTCGACTTCGACGCCGGCACCAAGCAGCCGGTGGCGGTCTGCGGCCGACAGGTCGCCAACGCCGTGATCACCCAGGCCGGGGCGCGCAACGTGTTCGCGGACTGCGACGCCGACTTCAAGCCCGGCTCCTGGGAGGACGTCGTCGCCAAGAACCCGGACTGGATCCAGCTCGCGGTCCGCAACCGGGGCAGTGCGGAGGCGACCCGCAAGGCCTTCGACGACGCGGAGGCGTTCCTGAAGGGTTTCCCGGCGACCCAGGGGCTGAAAGCCGTCCAGGAGGGCCACTTCGTCCGGCTCGGCTCCGAGGTGACCACCATCGCGGGCGTGCGCAACGCCGAGGCCGTCCGGCAGATCGCCGCGACCGTCCACCCCGACCTCGTCAAGAACGGACAGTAGGCCGTGACGTCGGTCGCGCCCGCCGAGGGCGTCGACACCCGCCGCCCGGCCCGCACGCTGCTGCGGGCCGGGCCGCTGGCCGCCGCCCTCACCGTCGCCCTGGTGCTCGCGCTGACCGCGGCCGTGTCCTTCGGTTCGGTGGACATCCCGCCCGGCGAGGTCTGGTCGGTGGTCGCCCGCCGCCTCACCGGCCGGGCCGTCGAACCGGGCACCCGTGATCTCATCGTCTGGCAACTGCGGGTCCCGCGCGCCCTGTTGGCCGCCGTGGTGGGTGCCGGGCTCGGTCTGGTCGGCACCGCCGTCCAGGCCCTGGTCCGCAACCCGCTCGCCGATCCGTACCTGCTCGGCATCTCCTCCGGCGCCTCGCTCGGGGCGGTCGCCGCCATCGTCCTCGGCACCACGTTCGGGCTCCAGCTGTCCTTCGGCAGCGCGCTCGGCCTCACCGTCTCCCTGGCGGCCTTCGCCGGTGCGCTCGCCGCGTTCTCACTGGTCTGGCTGATGGCCCGGCGCGGCGGCGGCTTCTCCCCGCTGCGCCTGGTCCTCGCGGGCATCGGCATCGCCCAGTTCCTCGGCGGCGTCACCAGCTACCTCGTCCTGCAGACCCGCGACGAGCAGCAGACCCGGGGCGTGCTGTTCTGGCTCATGGGCAGCCTCGGCGGTGCCGTCTGGGCCCAACTCGTCGTGCCCGCAGTGGCCGTGGCGCTGGGCCTGGCCCTGCTGCAGGCCCGATCCCGGGGGCTCAACGCGATGCTGATGGGCGACGAGACGGCCGCCGGGCTCGGCGTGGACGTCGGCCGGCTGCGCCGCGAGGTCTTCGTCGTCACCAGCGTGCTCACCGGCGTCCTGGTCGCCGTCTCCGGCGCGATCGGCTTCGTCGGCCTGATGGTGCCGCACGTCTGCCGCCTGCTCCTCGGCGGCGACCACCGGCGCCTGCTGCCGCTGTCCGCCCTCACCGGGGCCCTGCTGCTGGTCGTCGTCGACACCGTGGCCCGCACCGCCCTGGACGGACAGGAACTGCCGATCGGCGTGGTCACCGCCGTCCTCGGCGCACCCACCCTGCTCTACCTGCTGGACCGACGACTGGAGCGCACGTGAGGATCGCCGTCGAGGACCTGAGCGTCGCCATGGCCGGGCGGACGGTGCTGGCCGGGGTCCACCTGGTCGCCGAGGAGGGCGAGATCGCCGGACTGGTCGGGCCCAACGGGAGCGGCAAGTCCAGCCTGTTGCGCACCGTCTACCGGCACCTGCGGCCGAGCGCCGGGCGGGTCCTGCTGGCCGGCCGGGACCTGGCGGAGCTGCGGCCCGCGCAGTCCGCCCGGCACATCGGCGCGCTGCCCCAGGAACGCGGTGGGGACTTCGAGTTGAGCGTCCGCGAGGTGGTCGCGATGGGCCGCACCCCGTACAAGCGGGCCTTCGCTGCCGACGACGCCGAGGACCACCGGATCACCGCCGAGGCGCTGGTGCGGGTCGGCATGGCGGATGCCGTCGACCGCCGCTTCGCCCAGCTGTCCGGCGGGGAGCGGCAACGGGTCCTGCTGGCCCGGGCGCTCGCCCAGCAGCCCGACGTCCTGGTGCTGGACGAGCCGACCAACCACCTGGACGTCCGGCACCAGGTCGAACTCCTCGCCCTGCTGCGGGAACAGCGCCGCACGACGCTGGTCGCCCTGCACGACCTCAACGCCGCGGCCTCGGTCTGCGACCGGCTGCACGTGCTGCACCGCGGCGCCCTGGTGGCCTCCGGGGCGCCGCGTGAGGTGCTGACCCCCGGGCTGCTGGCGGAGGTCTTCGGGGTGCGGGCGGCGGTCGTCGAACACCCGCTCACCGGCGACCCGTTGATCGCCTTCGACCACCGCACCCCGGCCGGCGCGGAGGCCTCCGCGGTGGGGGCGTAGTCCGCTCCGCGGAGGCCACCGGCGGGCCCCGCGCCGCTCGTCCGCCCGCTCGTCCGGCCGGTCCTTCCACCGGTCCTTCTGCCGGTCCTCGCGCCGGTCCTCGCGACCGCGCGTCTCAGTGGCCCTCGTAGTGGCTCGGTCGGCCGTCCCGCAGCACGAGCCGGCCGAGCCGCGCGGCCTCCTCGCTGCGCAGCAACTCCCAAGCGCCGTCCTCCCGGTGGAGCACCGAGGAGTGCCAGGGCGTGGTCCATGCGTCGGCCGCCGCCAGCAGCCGGATGCCGAACTTCGCCACCCCTGCGGGCTGCGGGTGGATGGAGAGCCGGACGGCCCGCGGGTGGTGCTCGGCGATCAACTCGCCCCACGCGCGGCTGCGCTGGATCACCCCGTAGGCGCGGCGGCGGCACTCCCGCTGCAGGGCCGAGCGGGTGCCGGCGAAGCCGACGGCGTCCTCGGTGAGGAAACGGGTGATGCCGCGGTAGAGCCGCAGGGTCTCCTCCTCGGTCAGCACCTGCTCGCGCAACTCCTCGACGGTGGGGGCGTAGCGCGCGTGCACCCGGGCGCGCTTCTCGTCGTACGGGAGGTCGCCGAGGACGGTCCGCAGGTCGAACGTGGCGAGGTGGCCGAGCCCCTCGCGGTCGATCACCGCTGCCAACTCGTCGGAGTAGGCGTCGATGTGGTCGTCCGGGACGTCGATCAGGTCACCGAAGACGTGCCCGTCGGAGCAGATCAGGATCCGGGCGCCGGGCGGGTGGAGGCGGCCGATCTCGGCGCAGAGCCGGTCGAGGAAGGTCAGCGACAGCCGTTCGCCCTCGTCGGGCAGGTGGCCGAGGACCTTTGCCGGGTTCGGCGACTTGCAGGGGAAGCCGGGCAGGGTGAAGACGATCGGCTCACCGGCGGCTATGAAGTCCGCCAACTGTGCGAGCTGGAGCGGGAAGTGCTCGGGCCGGGCGTCGAACTCCGGGTCGGCGGCGCGGCGGTGCGGCAGCAGGAGGCCCAGGACGCGGGCGGCGAGGCGCCCGGGATCGGCCGAGGGACCGGGTGCGGTACCGGGGTCGGGTGCGGTGCCGGGTGCGGTGCCGGGGGCGGTGGTGGTGGCAGCGGTGACTGTACCGGAGGTGGTGGCAGCGGTCGGAGCGGTCGCGGTGCCGACGGGCGGCATGGTGGGTCCTCCACGGATGGTGGTGTGGTGCGGGCTACGGGCAGGCGGAGCCGGTGTTGCCGGGCACGCCGAGGTGGTGCGGGCGTGGCGAGCCGGTTCGGGGTGAGCCGGTCCCGGTGGAGCGAGCCCGTCCCGGTGGGTGAGCCGGTTCGGGCGGGGCCGGGGCGTCCGGGTCAGTGGCGCCGGTCGTAGGCGACGGGCAGGCGGTTGACTCCGCGTGCCAGCACGGCGGGGATCCAGGTGAGGTCCGCCAGGCCGTCCCCCGGGGCCTCGGCCGGGCGCAGCCCGGGGAGGCGGGTGAGCAGGGTGCCGATGGCGACCTGGAGTTCGGCCCGGGCCAGGGCGGCGCCGGGGCAGTAGTGGATGCCGTGGCCGAAGGCGAGGTGGGCGTTGGGGGAGCGGTCGAGGTCGAGGAGGTCGGCCCCGGGGAACTGCGAGTCGTCGCGGTTGGCGGCGCAGAGCGAGACGATCACCGAGTCGCCGGCCGGGACGGTCGTGCCGAACAGGTCGCTGTCCCGGGCGAAGAATCGCCAGGTGGTGAGCTCGAACGCGGCGTCGTGGCGCAGCAGTTCCTCCACCGCGCGGGCGAGCAGTCCGGGCTCGTCGAGTCCGGCGCGCAGCCGGTCGAGCTGTTCGGGGTGGCGCAGCAGGGTGATCAGCATGGTGGTGATCTGGTTGGTGACCGGCTCCTGACCGGCGACGAGCAGCTGGAACACCATGGAGTCCAGTTCCGCGCGGCTCAACTCGCCCGCGTCGTGGGCGGCGACGAGCCGGCCGAGCAGGTCCTCGGACTCCGTCCAGCCGGGCTCCCCGCAGTCGGCGCGCTTGCGGGTGACGACGTCGGCGATGTAGGTCTGCAGGCCGCGCAGCCGCGCCTCGTAGGCGGGACGGCCCGGGTCCTGCGGGCCGACGGGCTGGACCACCTTTCCCCACTCGCGGTCGAAGCGGTCCGCCAACTCGCTGGGGAGGCCTATGACTTCGGCGAGCACCCGGAAGGGGTAGTGGGCCGCGAAGCCGGTCACCAGGTCGGCGCCGCCGGTCTCGGGCAGTTCGTCCACGAGCGCGTCGGCCAGTTCCCGCAGCCGGGGGCGCAGGGCCTCCACCCGGCGCGGGGCGAACGCGTCCAGGACCAGCCGGCGCATCGAGGTGTGCTTGGGCGGGTCCTGGTGGAGCAGGTGGACCTGGAGGCGGGAGTGCTGCGGCTCGGGCATGATCGACGCGAGTCTGCGCCAGTTCTCGTTGCCCAGCGCGTGGTTCTTGCCGAGGCGCGGGTCGTTCAGGGCCGCGTGGGCGGCCCGGTAGCCGGTGACCAGCCAGGCGTGGATGCCGCTCGGGAACTCCACCCGGTGCACCGGCCCGGCCTCGCGCATCCGCCGGTACAGCGGGTACGGGTCGCTCTTGTACGCCGGACCGTACAGCGGGACGGGGGAGGGAAGCCGGTCGTACCCGTACGGGCAGCGCGGGGCGTCGTCGGTCGCCGCCGGGCCGGGGGCATCGACACGGACGGGAGCAGGGACCGGGGCCGGGGTCAGGGCGGAGGCCGGGTCAAGGGCCGGGGCAGTGGCAGGGGTCGGGTCGGTCATCCGGGAAGGTCCTTCGGTGCGGCGCGGGGACTGTCAGGTCTGGGGTCGGCGGTGCAGGGCGAGCAGCAGGACGGCGGTCGCCGCGACCAGGACGGCCAGGACGATCCCGGCGCGGGTCCCGGTGACGGCGCGGTCGCCGGCGAGCGCGGCCGCGGTGGCGAGGGCCGGTCCGAGGGCGAAGCCGAGGCTGCGGGCGAGCTGGACGGCGGAACCGGCGGTGGCGAGCTGCCCGGGCGGGGAGGCGGTCATCACCAGGGCCTGGGTGGGGCCGCCGTTGAGGCCCATCCCGGCGCCGGCCAGGGCGAGCCGGGCGGCGATGTCGACGGCGGACCAGCCGGTGTCCAGCGGGATGAGCAGGGCCAGGCCGAGGGTGGTGACGGCGGCACCGGTGAGCGCGGTCGGACGGGCACCCCAGCGGTCGGCCAGCCGGCCGCCGAGCCGCCCGGCCAGCACCATGCCGAGCGGGAACGCCAGCATGGTCAGCGCGGTGGCCGTGGCGCTCTCGCCCCGGGGGCCGCGCAGGTACTGGGCCAGCAGGTAGTGGCAGGCTGCGAATCCGGCGGCGAGTGCCAGCACCGAGGCGTTGACCCCGGCGGTGCCGGCGGCCCGCAGCACCCCGGCCACCGGCCGGCCGCCGGGGCGGCGCAGCCACAGCAGGACGAGTGGCACGGCGGGCAGCGCCAGCAGCAGCCAGAGCGGCGCCGTCGGCGCCAGGGTCAGCCCCAGCAGGACGGCGGCCACCGCGCCGCCGATCAGGGCGGCGTCGCCGAGCGAACCCCGGTCCGGCGGACGCAGCCCGCCGCGCCGCGGGGCGTGCCGGCGCACGATCAGGACGGCGGCCAGGCAGACCGGCAGCTTGACCAGGAAGATCGCCCGCCAGCCGAGGTGGTCCAGCAGCAGGCCGCCGATGACCGGGCCGGTCACGGCGCCGAGCGGGCCGAGGGTGGCCGGCACGCTCATCGCCCGCCCGCGCAGTTCGGGCCGCACGGACGTCGCGGCGAGCACCGGCATCAGGACGAACAGCACGGCCCCGAAGGCACCCTGGAGCAGCCTGGCGGCGATCAGCCAGCCCGCCCACGGGGCGCCGGCCGCCAGCACGCTGCAGCCGGCGAAACACCCGACCGCGAGCAGCAGCGCGGACCGGGTGCCGACCTGGTCCAGCCAGCGGCCGGCGGGCAGGAGGAGTGCGACGAGGGGGAGTTGGTAGCCGAGGACAGCCCACTGCGCGACCCCGGGGGAGACCTTCAGGCCGGTCGCGATGTCGGTGAGCGCGAGGTTGACCACGTTCATGTCGAGCATCGCGACGAACGACAGCAGGCCCGCGGCCACGACCAGGCTCCAGCGGTCGACGGGCTCTGCCTGATGAGGCGTCAGTGATGCGGAAGCCGTGGGCTGTCGCGCTGCCATGGGGTCCCTCCGTTCCCGTCCTGCGGTAGCGGACACCGCCTCGGCGGCGGCGTCCGGTACAGCAGTCGGGGGCGCGACGGCTCCGGTTCCGAACACATGGGGGAATTTTTCGGACACGACGCCCGGTGGTGGACAGCGGCGGGCGGCGGACGGCGGTGGGCGGGCGAACAGATGACAGCTGACAGGTTTCGAAATCTGTCAGCTGTCATCTGTCGTCTGTCAGTCGTTACCGGCCCACCGCCCACCGCCCACCGCCGACCTGGCGCCTGTAGGTCGGCCTCCGCGTCACCGCTCAGCAGGCGGTGGCGAGTTCCCCGGCCTCCGCCGCCCGCAGGCGCGCCACCAGTTCCTCCCGTGCCCGGGCGACCCGGGAGCGGACGGTGCCGACGGGGCATCCGGCGACTTCGGCCGCCTCGGCGTAGCTCAGCCCGACCACCTGGGTCAGCACGAAGGCCTCCCGTCGCTGGGCGGGCACCCGGTCGAGCAGGTCGTCGAGCGCGATGCCGTCCTCGAACCCGGCCTCCGGCGCACCGCACTGCCGTTCCGCCGCCTCCTGCCAGTCCGGCAGCGCCGCGCAGCGAGGCCGGGCGGCGGCCATCCGGTACCGGTCGATCACCGTGCGCCGGGCGATCGACAGCAGCCAGGTGCGGGCCGAGGAGCGCCCCGCGAACGCCGGCAGGCTGCGCAGTGCGCGCAGGAAGGTCTCCTGGGCGAGGTCGTCGGCGGACTGTACGTCGGTCAGGTGGGCGACGAAGCGCCAGACGTCGCGCTGGGTCGCGCGGACGAAGGCCTCGACGTCCGCGGCCCGGCCGGCGCGGGCGGTCAGCGCGAGTGCGGTGAGCTGCTCGTCATCCACGGCGGCCTCCGACCCGGCCGGTCCCGCCAAGGCGGCTGTGCGGGACGATGGACCTATGAGATGCGCGCAGTTCCGTACCGCTCTGTCCGCCCGGCTCGACGGCGAACCGAGCGGGCTGCCGGAGGCCCGGCTGGACAAGCACGTCGCGCGCTGCACGGGTTGCCGGGACTGGCTGGACCGGGCCGAGCGGCTGAGCGGCCACGTCCGGGCGGTCGCCGCCGACGGGCCGTCGCCCGAGTGGTCGGCCCGCCTGCTGGCCGGGCTCCCGGCCGTCGGGCGCGCGGACGCCGGACCGAAGGGCATCCGGCAGGAGGGCGCCGGGCCGAAGGGCATCCGGCAGGAGAGCGCCGGGCAGGAACGCATCGGGCCGTGGGGCGAGGCCGGCGGTCGCGCTCCAGGAGGCCCGCAGGGCGTGGAGCGGTAGGACGGTGGCGCCGGCCGCAGCCGGTGCGCCGTCGTAGTCAGGCATGGAAAGGTCCCGAGGGGAGGGCTGGGGACGGCACCGTTCACGGCGGCACCGTCGGCGTCCGTGGGCAGCCGCGCGGCGCACCGCACCTCCCGGGGAACGGGAGCGGCACGGCGGCGGGCGCGGGCCCGCACCCTGGCGGTACGGCGGCGGAGGGCACGGCCGTACGGCAGGGCGACCTGCCCGTCGCGGGGGTTCCGGTGGCCGGAGTGGCCGGGGGAGCGCAGCGGCGGGCGCGTCAGCAGGCGAGGTCGAACGCCGGCGGTCCACGCCGGACGACGGCGTGCGTGAGCAGCACCGAGCGGGGTGGCCGGGCCCGGTCGTCGGCGGGCCGGGGTGGTGTCGGGGCCCGGTGGCCGAGGGGGCGCACGAACAGCGCCAGCAGCGGGAACAGCAGCACTCCGGCGAGGACGGTGCCGAGCGCGGAGAGCAGTTCGAAGAGCCGGACCAGTGCCGCGTCGCCGCGCCACAGCAGCAGCGCGCACGCCAGCGCGGCCAGCACGTGGGCGACGGCCATTCCGGGCGCCATGCCGTGGGACATCCCGTGGGACAGGTCGCCCGCCACGCCGCCCGCCATGTCGTGCGCCGTGCCGACCGTCGTTCCGTCGGGCATCCCGCCGGGCATCGGGTGGGACATGCCGGGCATGCCCGCCATCCCCGACAGGCCCGTGTCCACGGCCGCCCCGTCGGCGGAGGCGCCCGCCCCCGCGGTCCCGTGGTGCATCCCCGCCATGGGGCGCAGGCCGCCGGTGGCCGGCGGGGCGGCCGGGTCGAGGCCCGCCATCCGTGCCAGCTCGACCGGCGAGAGTCCGCCGGGTGCGTGGTCCGGGTTGCAGAGCAGCAGGGAGGTCCAGTCGGTGGTGGCGAGCCGGCCGAGACCGCCGCCGCCCCGGCCGAACGCCCCGGCCTGTTCGAACAGCTGGTGCAGTGCGGTCTGTGCGGCGACCATCCAGACGCTGATCACGCCGAGTCCGCGCCGCGTACCGGCGAGCAGCCAGGTCAGTCCCAGGACCGCCCCGAACGCGCCGGCCAGCACCGTCGGCGAGACCCCGGATCCGGCCATGGCGACGTGCGCGGTGGCAGCCATCGCCACGCACAGCGCGGCGAAGACCACGGCGCGCAACAGGCGGATCCGGTCGGTCATCACGATGGCACTCATCGTCGCACCCGCCCCGCTCCGCCCGGGCCGCACCCTCCGGTATTGGCCGGTTCCGCCCCGTGAGACCATGCCCGGCCGCTCACCCGGCGGCCGGGCCGACCGCTCGTCCGGCCCGGCCCGGCTGTCCTCGCATCCCGGTGCACGCCGATCCGAACGGCTGCTCGTACGACCATCGGTGCGGTTTGACAAGCACTCACCACGTGCTCACTAGATGTGCGCGAATGGATACGTTGTGTGCGTATCGGAGTGGTGTCGTCCAGCAGCAGGGAGGTCCGACCTTGGAGACCCCGACGGAAGTCACGGAGTCCTTCGCCGACGTTGCCGAGCCGCCCGAGCCGTCCGAGCCGTCCGAGCCGTCCGACCCGGGCACTCCCGCCGCAGCCACCGACCCGACCCGGCCCGCAGAGTCAGCCAGGACCACCGGGACCACCGGGATCCCCGACCTCGCCGACCCGCGCTTCTGGCGGCTGCCCGCCCCCGAGCGCGCCGCCGCCTTCGCCGAACTGCGCCGCCTGCCCGGCCCGGTGTTCTTCGGCGACCGCGCCACGGGCAAGGGCTTCCACGCCCTGGTCCGCCACGCCGACGTGGTCGAGGCCAGCCGCACGTCCGCCGTCTTCCTCAGCGGACCCGGTGTCACCACGCCGGCCCCGGCCCGATGGGTCCGGCTGCTGTTCGGCGACTCGATGGTCAACCTGGACGACCCCCGTCACGCCCAGCTGCGCCGGATCGTCTCGCGGGCGTTCACCCCGCGGCTGCTCGGCCGGGTCGAGGAGGACGTCCACCGCATCAGCGTCGCCCTGGTCGACCGGATCGAGCGGGAGCGTCCGGAGGACTTCGTGACCGCAGTCGCCGCCGAACTCCCGTTCCAGGTGATCTGCACCATGATGGGCATCCCCGAGCGGCCGCGGCGCGCCATCCTCGACCTGGTGAACCGCACGTCCGCGGACATCGGGGTGGCCCGCTCGTTGCGCCACCGGCTCCGGTCGCCCGGGCGCGGACTGCGGGCGCTCGCCCGGATGCAGGCCATCGTGGCCGGGATCGGCCGGGAACGCCGCCGCCGGCCGGCCGAGGACCTGATCTCCGCGCTGGTCACCGCCGACGTGGACGGCCGCCGGCTCACCGGCCGCGAACTCGGCGCCTTCTTCACCCTGCTGCTGGTCGCCGGGGTCGAGACCACCCGCAACGCGCTCGCGCACGGCCTGCACCTGCTGACCGCGCACCCCGAGCAGCGGGCCCTGCTCCTCGCCGACCTGGACGGGCGACTCGGTGGCGCGGTGGACGAGATGGTCCGTCACGCCACGCCGATCATCCAGTTCCACCGGACCGTCGCCGTCGACCACGAACTCGGCGGCCCCGGCGGTCCGTTGTTGCGTGCGGGCGAGAAGGTCGCGTTGTTCTACGGCTCCGCCAACCGCGACGAGGCGGTCTTCCCCGACCCGGAGTCCTTCGACATCACCCGCACGCCCAACCCCCACCTCGGCTACGGCGGCGGGGGCCCGCACTACTGCCTCGGCGCGCACCTGGCCCGGCAGGAGATGACGGCCCTGTTCCGTGAGCTGTTCAGCCGGCTGCCCGAGGCCCGTTCGGTCGGTGAGCCGGAGCTCGTCCCGTCCAGCTTCGACCACCGGGTCCGCTCACTGCGCTTCACTTTCTGAACCCGTCCCGGGCCTCCCGGAACCCGTCCCGGGCCTCCGGTGCGGCTACTCGCCGGGCTCCCACACCGCGTGGTCGTGCGCGAAGAGCACCCGGCGCGGTCCCTGCTCCGCCACCCGGTCGAGCCAGGGCCGGTAGCCGGGCAGCGGCGCCGCCACGCCCTCGCGCGCCGCCTGCCGGGCGAGCAGCGCCTGCCCGTACTCGGACGCGAAGTCGTACGCCTGGCCGGCGAGCAGGACCGGGCCGCCCGGACGGTCGACCAGCAACGACTGGTGGCCCTCGGTGTGGCCGGGGGTGGGCAGCACCCGGACGCCGGGCCAGACCTCCGCCTCGCCGTCGAGTTCGCGGTAGTCGGCGCCGGGGAAGTCCACCAGCGCGTCGATGGTGTGGCCGCCGCGCCGGGCAGCGGCCAGCTCGCCCGCCTGGACCAGGACGGCCGTGCCGGCGAACAGCGGGTTGCCGCCGCAGTGGTCGAAGTGGAGGTGGCAGTTGACCACCAGGTCGATGTCGGCGAGGGAGACCCCGGCCGTGGCGAGCGCCTCCGGCAACGGGCGGCGGACCGGGCGGTAGTGTGCCTCGGTCTCCGGTTCGCCGCCGCCGATCCCGGTGTCGAAGAGCAGCAGTCCCTCCGGGCGTCGGACCAGGTACGCGAGCACCGGCTCCACCCGCGGCTCCGGGCCGCCCACCTCGGCGGCCGGCCGGACGAAGTACCCCAGGTCGAGTCGGCGGATCACCTGCACGTCGTCCCCCTGGTCGCTGCGCGTCGCTCTGCCCCACGGGCGGCCACGCCGACCCCCGGTTGGCACCCTACCCGGCGGCAGGCGGCCGGCGGCCCCCGGTCGGTCGCCCCGGACGGCCTCGGCAGCGTGGCGTCCCCGAGTTCGGGGCCGCGACCGCCTCGGGCCTGTCGGCACCGGTCCCGGCGGAACTGCCGGCAGCGGCTCCGGCGGGACCGTCGACGCCAGTGGCGGGCGTCACGGCGGGCGGCCGGGAAGGGGAGCACAATGCCGGACATGACTGATCGTCCGCTGCCCGCAGAACCCACCCGTTCCGTGCACGCCACGGGCGGAGCCGCCGACCGTCCCTCCGGCCACGCCGCCGACGGTCCCACCGGCCACACCACCGGCCACACCACCGGCCAGGCCGCCGACCGGCCCACCGCCGACGCCTGGGCGGCCCTCGGCGGGCCGGTGGACCTGCTGGAACGGGTGCGCTTCCAGGGCCCGGACGAGGTCCTTCCCTCCGGACTCCCGGTGCGGCGGCTCGCCCGGGCGACCGTGGCGGTCTGCTCGCTCGCCGCCGCCGAGCTCGCCGCCCTCCGTGGCGGCGGTGCCGTCCCCGACGTCCGGGTGGACCAGGGCGCGGTCGCCACCGCCTTCGTCAGCGAGCGGCACCTGACGGTCGACGGCCGTACGCCCGTCAGCTTCGCCCCTCACTCCGGCTTCTGGCGCACAGCCGACGGCTGGGTCCGGACCCACGCCAACTATCCGCACCACCGCACCCGGCTGCTGGCCGCCCTCGGCCTCGCCGCGGACGCCGGGCCCGAGCAGCTCGCGGAGGTCCTCGGCGCGCTGCCGGCCGAGCAGGTCCAGGAGCGCGCGTACGCGGCCGGGGCGCTCGCGGTGGCCGTCGCGCCGGTGAGCGGGGCCGTGCACCCCCTGGTGGAGCACCTGGAGGTCGGCACCACCGGTGCCGTCGGCTCGGCCCCTGCCACCGACGGTGCCGGCGCCCGCCCGCTCGGCGCGGCGCCGGTGGACCGGCCCGCCGCCGGGGTCCGGGTACTCGACCTCACCCGGGTGATCGCCGGGCCGGTCGCCACCCGCACCCTCGCCCTGCTCGGCGCCGACGTCCTGCGCGTCGACTCGCCCCGGCTGCCCGAGGCCGAGGACGCCCACACCGACACCGGCTTCGGCAAGCGCTCCACCCGCCTCGACCTCGCCGAGCCCGCCGACCGCGCCGTCCTCGACGAACTGCTCGCCACCGCCGACGTCGTCGTCACCGGCTACCGCCCCGGCGCCCTCGACGCCCACGGCCTCGCCCCCGAGGCACTGTTCGCCCGCCGGCCCGACCTGGTCGTCGTCCAGATCTGCGCCTGGGGCTGGACCGGCCCGTGGGCCGCACGGCGGGGCTTCGACAGCCTGGTCCAGGCCGGTGTCGGCATCGCCGCCCACGAGGCGGCACCCGACGGCCACCCCGGGGTGCTGCCCGCCCAGGCCCTCGACCACGGCACCGGCTACCTCATCGCCGCCGCCGTCCTGCGCGCCCTCACCGACCAGCGCACCCGCCGCCCCGGCGGCCGCCACCTGCGCTTCTCCCTGGCCGGCACGGCCTCCTGGCTGCTGCACGGCATCCCCCGGGAGACCCCGGGACAGGAATCCGCCGAGCCGCACGGGCTACAGGAGCCGCACGGGCCGAACGATCCGCAGGAGTCCTACGACCCGGCTAGGTGGCTCGTCGAGACCGACTCCGCGTACGGGCGGCTGCGGCACGCCCTGCCGCCGATCGGCTACGCGGGCGCGCCCGTCGACTGGGCCCGCCCGCCCGGGCGGTGGGGGACGGACGCGCCGGTCTGGCTCTGAACCCACACCGGCCCGGGGGAGGTGCCGCCCGCCGGGCCGGTCCCGACCAGGCAGACCGGTCCCGAACATGCGGGCCGGTCCCGAGCACGCGGGCCGGTCCCGAGCAGGCGCACCGGTCCCGAGAGGCGGGCCCCGGCGGCCCGGTACCGGTGGTGTCGGTGAGGTCCGGCATCATCGGGGCATGACCACCGCACACGCCACCGACTACGCCTGGTTCGAGCACCGCTACCCCGTGCTGGGCGAGGCCTACTGCCTCACCCACGTCCAGGGGATCTCCGCCGACGAACTGCTGCGCCGCTTCGACGCCCTGTCCGGCCGCGAGGTCACCGGGCTGGACGCGGTGGTCACCGCCTGGGAGGTCTTCGACGACGGGGAGGACGAGGACGCCGAGGCCCTGCTCGGCGAGGACGACGACCGGCTGCTCGTGGCCGTCACCGAGCTGGACGGCTGGGCGCTCGCGATCGAGCCGTACGGCTACCTCGGCGGCCTCCACGAGGTCGTCCCCCGGCTCACCGACGGCACCCGGCTGGTCTCGCACTTCCGGAACGTCAACGCCGAGGACAGCTTCCACTGGTGGGAGCACGGCAGCTGCCGGCTCCACTTCGAGCCGCTCTTCGCCGACCAGCGGCACGGCTCGGACGCCGACGCCGCCGGCATTCCCGAGCTGTTGACGGCCTGCGGCTTCGACCTCACCGGGGAGCGGAACGGGCTGCACACCGAGGCCGCGTTCGCGCTGGCCGAGCGGCTGACCGAGGTCCGCCTGGACGCGGAACGACTGGAGGCCGCCACCTTCCGGCTCGGGTACGCCCCGCGTCCGTGACGGCGGCGGGCGGCTCCGGCCGCAGGCGCGGCCTCCGCGGCGCGGTGGTCGAACCGGCACGGCGCTCGAAGCGGCACGGGCTCGACGGTGCTCCGCTCAGACCCCCGACGGGATCTCCTTGGCGCGGCTGCGCAGCCGGATCGCCGTCGCGATCTCGATCAGGCCCAGGATCACCAGCCAGCAGCCGGCCAGCACGGCCAGCGCGGTGATCGAGCCGACCGGCCAGACCATCAGCAGGACGCCGGCCAGCGTGTTGGCCACGCCCGCGAAGGCCTGCCAGCCGCGGGCCGGCATCAGCGGGTCGGAGATCGCGGCGAAGAGTTGCGTGATGCCGCGGAAGAGCCAGCCGATCCCGATCCAGATCGCGAGCAGCAGCACCGACTGCGCCGCGCTGCGGAAGCACAGGAGCCCGAGCAGCACGCAGATCGCGCCGCTGATGAAGGCCAGCACCCGTAGCGCGGTGGTGGCGTGGGTGCCGAACGCGGCGACCAGTTGCACGATGCCGATGACCAGCAGGTAGAGGCCGAACAGCACGCCCACCACCATCAGGGTCTCCTTGGGCCAGGAGAAGACCACGATCCCGAGGGCGAGCGAGGCGAGTCCGGCGACCAGCAGGACCTGCCAGGCGGCCTTGGCGAGAATGCCGAGCGGGCCCCGGACCGGGGAACCGTCGGGGTTGATGATCGGTGAGACCACGGTGGCGTCACTCCTCGGGCAGGGGCAGAAGTCGAACCCCAGCGTCTCCGTCCCGCCGCCGCGGCGCGTGTCGGATACGGCCGTTCGGGGGATCCGCCCCGGTCGCCGGAACGACATCCTCCGGCCACCCACTGTCGATAGCATCCGGCGGTATGACTTCTGAAGGGTGGGGGACCCCTCCGGTCGAGCCGATCAGCCAGCACTACATCGTCTGCGGGGGCAACGCGCTGGCACACCGACTGATCCTGGAACTCGTCGAACACTACGAGGTCCCGGTCGTCGTCCTGGTCGCCGACCGGACCCGCGACCACGCGCCGCGGATCGAGCAACTCGACGGCGTCGCCGCGGTCGTGGAGTACACCAGCATCACCGACGAGGCCCTGCGCGCGGTGTCCATCGGCACCGCCCGCGGCCTGGCCCTGGTCGAGGGCAGCGACCAGGAGAACATCCACGCCGCGCTCAGCGCCCAGAACCACAACCCGGACATCCGGATCGTGTTCCGGATGTTCAACCAGCGCCTCGGCGAGAACATCGAACGGCTGCTCAAGAACGGTGCCGCGCTCTCCGGATCGGCCACGGCGGCCCCGGCGTTCGCCGCCGCCGCCCTCGGACGCCCCAACTCGGTGGAGATCGACGGGCGGTACCTGCACATCGCCTTCGATGACGCCATCACCTCCGACCGGGTCTGCGTGGTCGCCGACCAGATCGACCGGCAGGATCTCAGCAAGATCCGGCTGCTGCCCGAACAGCAGGCCGGTTCGGCCGAATTCGTCCGGCTCGCCAGCGAGTTCGGCGACGACGGGCCGGTCCGCCCGGGAGGCGTGCGGCGCGAACCGGAACCCGCGGCCGCCCCCGGGGAAGAGGAACCGGGCGGCACCGCCGCGCTGCAGGTGCTGCGGATCGAGCCACGGGAACCGATCGACTGGCGGCGGCGGTTGCGCTGGCGACTGCTCGACACCATGCGCTTCTTCACCAGCGCCCGGATGCGGCTGGTGCTGCTCACCGCTCTCGCCGCCGTCCTGATGGCCTTTGGCGTGCTCTGGTACCTCAACCGCAACTTCGGCTGGACCGTCTACATCTCGCTGCTCGACCTGGCCGGCGCCGCCCAGCCCGACCAGCTCGCGGACATCGCCGCCGGGACGGGCACCGGCGGGATCTGGCAGCGGGTCGCGCAGGTGGTGATCACCATCTGCGGGATCACCTTCGCGCCGGTCGCCACCGCCATCGCGGTCGAGGTGCTGGGGTCCGGACGGCGCGGCCAGCCGCGCAACCCGGGAGCGGGCACCCGGGACCACGTGATCGTCGTCGGGCTCGGCAACGTCGGCACCCGGGTCGCGACCCAACTGCACGACCTGGGCGTGCCCGTGGTCTGCATGGAGCGGGACCCGCAGGCGCGCGGCGTCGCCGCCGTCCGGGCGCTCGGGATCCCGGTCGTGATGGGCGAGGGCCCGTTCGACGAGCAGCTGCGCCGGGCCCGGCTGAAGCACAGCCGGGCGCTGGTCGCCGTCAGCGGCGACGACGCCACCAACCTGGAGGCGGCGTTGGAGGCGCGGCACGGCAATCCCGAGGTCCGGGTGGTGGTGCGGCTGTTCGACGACGACTTCGCCGGGCACTTCTACAAGACGCTGGACAACGCGGCCTCGCGGTCGGTGTCCTACCTGGCCGCACCCGCCTTCGCGGCGGCGCTGATGGGGCGCGAGGTACGCGGGACGCTGTCGGTGTTCCGGCACGTGCTGCTGATCGCCGAGCTGACGGCGGGGGACGGCAGCGGGCTGATGGGCCTGAACCGGCACGACCTGGAGGACCCGGGCGGAGTCCGGGTGATCGCCGTCCGCTTCGCCCGCGGCGCGCAGCTGCAGTGGGGTCTGCCCGACCGCACCCGGCAGCTCGCGCCCGGCGACCGGATCGTGGTCGCCGCGACCCGCAGCGGGCTCGCCCGGCTGAACACGGTGGCGCTGGAGGAGGGCGCGGAGGCGGCCGCGGTCACGGCTGCGGTCACGGGCGCGGCCGGGGAGGTCGTCGGGGAACACGCCGTGGAGGTGGAGGCGGCGGTAGAGGCGGCGGTGGAGGAATGACCGCGGCGAACAGCCGGTGAGCGACGGCCGACAGCTGACAGATGTCAGCTGACAGATTTCATCATCTGAAATCTGTCAGCTGTCATCCGTCGACGGTCATCCCTCATCCGTCAGCCGCGGGCCGTCAGCTGTTGGTGAAGGACGGCGGCCGCTTCTCGGCGAAGGCCGCCATGCCCTCCTTCTGGTCCGCGGTCGCGAAGGCCGCGTGGAACAGCCGCCGTTCGAAGC
>NZ_JBHWCL010000178.1:0-19164 GCF_042735125.1 Kitasatospora sp. NPDC059599
CCGTCACCGGGCCCGGTGACGGCGCCGGGGACGCCCGGGAGGATGCGCGCCCGGCAGGCCCGGCAGGCCCGGCGGCGGGCCCGGCGGGCGGCCGAGTGGGGCAGGGCGAAGTACCTCGGATCCTGGGCCGAGAACCTGTGGGGGCGGCTGGACGCGGTGGACTTCCTCAGCCAGGCGATGGTGCTGGCCGCCACGCTGCTGCTGTGCGCCGTCCCGTTCCTGCTCGTGGTGTCCGCTCTGGCCGGGCGGTCGGCGGTGACCGGGCTGACGGCGCGGCTGGGTCTGAGCCCGCAGGCCTCCGCCGACGTCGGCCGCCTGTTCGCCTCCTCCTCGACCACCTCCTCGGCGGTCACCGGCCTGTCGTGGGTCTTCTTCGTCATGGGCGGCCTCGCCGCCGCCGTCTCGATCCAGCAGCTGTACCAGCGGGTGTTCCAGCTGCCCAAGCAGGCCTGGGACAGGCTGCGCGCGCTGGTCTGGCTCGCCGTGGTGGTGGGCTGGCTGGCCCTGGCCGCGCTGGTGGGCCACACGTTCCACGCGAGCCAGCCGGTGCTGTGGTGGATCATCAGCGTCGCCGCCTGCGTCGCCTTCTGGTGGTTCACGATGTGGTTCCTGCTGGGCGGGCGGGTCGCCTGGCGCCGGTTGTTGCCGTGCGCGGTCGCGACCGGCGGTTTCTGGACCGGCATGCTGGTCGTCTTCCACTTCACCTTCTCGGGCATGGTCATCGGCAACGAGCAGGAGTACGGCCCGATCGGGGTGGTGTTCACCCTCATGTCGTTCTTCATCGCGATCGGCGTGGTGATCATCCTGGGCGCGTCCATCGGCATGATGTGGCACGACCGGGGCATGTCCTTCAGGGCGGCGGTCCGCAGAACACGACGGGTGCGGCAGCCCCCGTCGTGACGCCGGCACCGAGGCCATGCCGTCCCCGCCGCCGCGCCGGTGCCGCCTTCCTGCGCCGGTGCCGTCCTCCCGCGCCGGTGCCGCCTTCGCCACGGCCCTCCCCTCCCCTCCCGGCCGTGGTCCCGCACGGACGGGCCCCCACCGCTGCTCCCCACCGCTGCTCCGCACCGCCCACCCACCCCCAACACCAGCCCTGCGCGCGCATAGTCGGCTCTTGCATTAGAAAGCGTGCGCAAGTATCGTCGCATGCAAGCAAGGCTGCACGAAGGCGCGGGGAGACGCCGAGCGGCTCACCCACTGCGCGAAAGGGAGCTCCTGATGAGCCTCACCCACCTGCTTCCCGGCCGGCTCGGCTTCGGTACCGCCCCGCTCGGCAACATGTTCCGCGCGATCCCCGACGCCGAGGCCCTGGCCACCGTCGAGGCCGCCTGGGAGCACGGGATCCGCTACTACGACACAGCCCCCTTCTACGGGGCCGGCCTCGCCGAGGAGCGCCTGGGCGAGGTGCTCTCGGCCAAGCCCCGCGACTCCTACGTCCTGTCCACCAAGGTCGGCCGGGTCATCCTCGACGAGCACGAGACCGCCGCCCGCGACCTCGGCGAGAAGGGCGGGCTGTTCGAGCACGGCAACCCGAACACGATGGTCCACGAGTGGACCGCCGAGGCCACCGAGCGCTCCATCGAGGACAGCCTCAAGCGCCTGGGCACCGACCGCCTCGACATCGTCTGGGTCCACGACATCGCCCAGGACTTCCACGGTGACCAGTGGCTGCAGAAGTTCGAGGAGGCCCGTACCGGCGCCTTCCGGGTGCTGTCCCGGCTGCGCGACGAGGGCGTCATCAAGGCCTGGGGCCTGGGCGTCAACAGGACCGAGCCGATCGAGCTGACCCTCGCCCTGGACGAGCCGCGCCCCGACGGCTTCCTGCTCGCCGGCCGCTACACCCTCCTCGACCACGAGCACGCCCTGCAGCGACTGCTGCCGGCGGCCCAGGCGCAGGGCGTCGACATGGTCGTCGGCGGCCCGTACAGCTCCGGAGTCCTCGCCGGCGGCACTCACTTCGAGTACCAGCAGGCCCCGGCGCACATCGTCGAGCGGGTCGGCGAGCTCAAGGCCCTGGCCGCGGCGCACGGCGTCTCCATCAAGGCCGCCGCCCTGCAGTTCGCCCTCGCCCACCCGGCGTCCGCCGCCGTCATCCCCGGCGCCACCCGGCCCGGCCGGATCGCCGAGGACACCGCCGCGCTGAACGAGACCGTCCCGGCCGCGTTCTGGCAGGACCTGCGCGCCGCCGGCCTGGTCAGCCCGGCCGCCCCGCTCCCCGCCGGCGCCTGAGCGCGCCGACCCGCCACCCCCGCCCGCAGAAGGACCCAGGAGATTCGATCACGGCCTCCACCTCCGTCAGCCGCGTCGTCCCCGCCACCCCCGAGAAGGTCTGGAGCCTCATCGGCGGCTTCGACGCCCTGCCCGACTGGCTCCCCTACATCTCCGAGAGCACCGCGTCCGAGGGCGGCCGGGTGCGCAGCCTGAAGAACCCCGAGGGCGAGGTGATCGTCGAGCGGCTCGTCGACTTCAGCGAGACCGGGCGCCACTACGGCTACGCCATCCTCCGGGCCCCGTTCCCGGTCACCGGTTACGTCTCCACCCTGCGGGTGCACGCCGTCCCCGGCCGTGGCGACGTCGCCGAGGTCCAGTGGTCCGGCCGCTTCAGCCCCGACGGCGCCACCGAGCAGGAGGTCGTCGACCTGTTCACCGGCATCTACGCCGACGGCCTCGACGCCCTGCACGGGACGCTGTCCGCCTGACACCGCGGACGGGCGGCCGCACCCGCCCGACGGCGCCGGGCCGGGGACACCTCCCCGGCGCCGTCGGGTCCGCGTCCGCGTGACCAGCGCGTCCGCGTGACTGCGGGGCCGTGTCCGCGTGACTGCGTGTCCGGGCCTGCGTGCTCGTGACCGCAGGCCCGTGATCGCGGCCGCGCCCGAAGACCCCCGCTACCCGCCGCCCCCCGTACGGGCGGTGACCAGGCCGGACTCGTAGGCCGCGATGACCGCCTGGGCGCGGTCCCGGACGTCGAGCTTGCCGAAGATGCTGGTGATGTAGTTCTTCACCGTCGAGAGGCTGATGTCCAGGGCCCGGGCGACCTCGGTGTTGTCGAGGCCGGTGGCCATCAGGCGCCACACCTCCACCTCCCGGGGCGTCAGCCCGCCCGTGTCGGCGACGGGCGGCGGCGCGCCGACGGGGGCCCGGACGTACGTGGAGATCAGCCGGGTGAGCAGGCGCGGGGCGACCGCCGCCTCGCCGCCGTGGACGGTGCGGATCGCCGCGGCCAGGTCCTCCGGCGAGACGTCCTTGGGCAGGAACCCGTGGGCGCCGGCGCGCAGCGCGGCCACCACGTACTCGTCCATGTCGAAGGTGCTGAGGGCGAGGACCCGGCAGGAGGGCAGCGCGCCGGCCAGCTCCCGGGTCGCGCCGACCCCGTCCAGCACGGGCATCCGGATGTCCATCACCACGACGTCGGGGCGCAGCCGCAGGGCGGCGGCGACGGCCTGCTCCCCGTTCTCGGCCTCGCCCACCACCTCGAAGGACGGGTCGGGGGACAGGATCAGCGACAGGCCGCGCCGCACCAGCGGCTGGTCGTCCGCGATGAGGACCCTGATGCCCGGTGCCGCGTCGCCCGGTGCCGCCGCGCTCACCGGGCCGCCGCCGTCCCGTGCTGGACGGCAGCGTCGGCCGTCTCGTCCGGGGCCAGCGGCAGGTCGGCCACCACGGCGAAGCCGCCGGCCGGCCGCGGGCCCGCCCGCAGGGCGCCGCCGTGCAGGGCGACACGCTCGCGCATGCCGATCAGGCCGTACCCGACCCGGCCCCCGGACGGCGACGGGTCCGGCGTGGGCACGCCCGTACGGCCCCGCGGCCCGTGCTCCTCGCCGGGCCCGCCGTCCGGGCCGAGCCCGCCGTCGTCGAGCACCTCGACGGTGACCCGGTCCGGGCCGTACGTCAGACGCACGCGGGCCCGGGCGGGCCCCGCGTACTTGCGGGCGTTGGTGAGGCCCTCCTGGACGATCCGGAACACCGTCAGGCCGACGGTCGGCGGCAGCGGGCGCCGGGTCCCGTGGACGCTGAGGTCGGTCGGCAGGCCCGCCACGCGGGACTCGTCCACCAGCCGGCCGAGGTCCTCCACCCCGGGCTGGGGCGACGGCGGGGCGGTGTCCGGCTCGTCGCCGGCCCGCAGGACGTCCAGGAGCTGACGCATCTCGCGCAGCGCCAGCCGCCCGGAGGACTCCAGGGTGACCAGGGCGTCCCGGACCACCTCCGGGCGGGCGAGGTTGGCCCGGGCACCGCCGGCCATCAGCTGCATGGTGGTGATGTGGTGCGCCACGATGTCGTGCAGCTCCCGTGCGATGCGGCGGCGTTCGTCGGCCACCGCGCGGTCGGCCAGCAGCTTGCGGTTGGCCGCGACTTCCCGCTGCCAGCGCGCCACGGCGAGCCCGGCACCGGCCACGAGCAGGGCGGAGACGGGGGCGCTGACGGCCGCCTGCCAGGCGGGCACCCGCAGGTGGCTCTGGCTCAGTACGGTCAGCACCGACGTCACCACCGAGGCCGCCGCCGTCTCCAGGGTGGTGCGGGCCCTGGCCACCGAGTACAGGGCGACCACCAGCGCGGCGCCGAAGTGGGGGCTCGCCGGTGCGGACAGGTCGGCCGCCGACTGGAGCGCCAGGACCCCGGCCAGCGTCGCGACCGGGCGGCTGCGCCGGGCGAGCAGCGGCAGGGCCGACAGCGTGACCAGGAGGAAACCCGTCAGGCTCGCCCCGTGGTCACCGGCCTCCCCGGTGAACACCAGATAGCCGAGCAGGTCGATGGTGCAGGCGCCGACGGCCAGCAGCGCGTCGGCGCGCGTCCACGGCGCACCGTCGGCGTCCGCCGGGTCCACCGGGTCCGCCCCGAGTGCCGCCTCCGCCACGGGATGCTGACGCCCGCCCATGTCCGTTCCCCTCCGTGCCCGGCCCGCGCCGCGCCCTACCGTTGAGCCCCGTTGAGCCCCGTTGAGCCCCGACCGGGACCCGACCGGGACCCGACGAGTCCCGATCATGCCTCCGACCGACCGTCATCGTCCCTGATCAGGCCCGATGACCCCATTCTGGCATCGGCCCACCCCGCCCCGGCATGCTCCCCGCGGCCGATCACGCCGACGCGGACCAGGACCACGGTCCCGGGTCCGGGCCCGGCCGAGGACCCGGGGCCCCGGTGCGGATCGTCCCGCGCGAGGACGTCCGGGGCCCACCCCGGGTGATGGTCTGGAACCCGCCCGGGAACCCCCCGGGGCCGCCCCGGGAACCCCGGGAGCCGAGACCGACCCTGTGGACGCTCGCGTCCACCGCCGGAGGATTTTCGTGATCCGCGCACTGACCGGATACTCCACCAGAAACCCGTGGAAGGTGATCGCCCTCTGGGTGGTGCTGGGGATTTCCCTGACCCTGTTGAGCCCGATGCTGCTCTCCCGCGTCACCCAGTCCCAGACCGGGGACTTCCTGCCCAGGAGCTACGACTCGGCCGCCGCGCTGCGGATCGCCGAGGAGAACTTCGGGATGAGGCCCGACGCCACCACGGTCACGGTGCTGGTCGCCAGGACCGACGGCAAGGCGCTCACCGCCGCCGACCAGCAGCGGGTCGAGGCCGAGGCGGCGAAGCTCGCCCAGCGCCGGGTGGTCATGCCCCGGAAGGACGACGAGCCGGCCTTCCTCGTCCCCGACCGCTCGCAGACCCCCCGGGTCGCCCCGGCCATGGTGGCGCCCGACCGCGGCTTCGAACTGCTCTCCGTCGAACTGACCGGGAACGCCTCCGACGCGGGCGTCCAGGGCGTCTACCGGACCTTCCGGGACGCCGCCCGGGCGCAGTTCGCCGACGCCGGGATGCGCACCGGGTTCACCGGGGGACTGGCCGACTCCGTGGACACCGCCGACTCCCACCGCACCGCCGCGACGGTCGGCAGCGCGCTCGTCGTCGGGCTGATCGTCCTGCTCAACGTGCTGGTGTTCCGCAGCGTGGCGGCGGCCCTGCTGCCGCTGCTCGCCGTCGCCTTCATCGGCGGCGTGGCCGGGGGTGCCGTGGCCGGCGCCGCGATGCTGACCGGCCTCAAGCTCGACGCCGGCACCCCCGGGCTGGTCTCCGTGGTCCTGCTCGGCATCGGCGTCGACTACCTGCTGTTCCTGCTCTTCCGCTTCCGCGAACACCTGCGGGCCCGGCCCGAGCAGCCCGCCCGCGAGGTGGCCGCCCAGGTCTGTGCCCGGGTGGGCACCGCGATCACCTCGGCCGCGCTGACCATCGTCGCCGCCTTCGCCACCCTCGGGGTAGCCAGCTTCGGCCAGTTCCGCTCGCTCGGCCCGGCCATCGCCGTCGCCGTCCTGGTCATGCTGCTGGGCAGCCTCACCCTGATGCCCGCCCTGCTCGCCGCCTGCGGCCGCGGCATGTTCTGGCCCTCCCGCAGCCTGCGCCGCCAGCCGCGCGAGGGCTTCGCCGCCCGCTTCGGCACACTCGTCGCCCGCCGGCCGCTGCCGATGCTGTTCGCCGCCCTCGCCCTGCTCGGCGCCCTGACCGCCGGGACGGCCGGGATCCGGATGGACTACGGCCTGGGCGGCGCCGGGGAGAAGACCCCGGCCGCCGTCACCGCCGCCGAGATCTCCCGCACCCTGCCGGCCGGCGTCTCCGACCCCACGAGCGTCTACGTCGTCACCACGGACGGCAGCACCCTCGACCCCGGCCGGCTCGACGGCCTCTCCCGCGCCCTCACCCAGGTCGACGGCGTCGGCAAGACGGGCGCCACCGTTCTCAACGGCGACCACCACGCCGCCCGGATCGACCTCTACCTGACCGCCGACCCGCAGAGCCAGCGCGCCCGCGACCTGGCCTCCGGCCCGGTCCGCGCCACCGTCGCCGCCCACACACCCGCCGGAACCACCGCCCACGTCGGCGGCACGGCCGCGATCTTCGCCGACATCTCCACCGCCGTCGACCACGACCTGGCGATCGTCTTCCCGGTCGCGGCCGCCCTGATCGGCCTCATCCTGCTGCTGCTCCTGCGCAGCCTGCTCGCCCCGGTGGTCCTGATGCTCTCGGTCGGGCTCGGCTTCGCCGCCACCCTCGGCGCCGCCACCTTGCTGTTCCAGCACGGACTGGGCGAACCGGGTGTCAGCTTCACCCTCCCGCTGGTGCTGTTCCTGTTCGTCGTGGCCCTGGGCACCGACTACAACATCCTCATCACCGACCGGATCCGCGAGGAGATGCGCACCCCCGGCCCGGCCCGCGCCGCCGTCGCCCGCGCCGTTCGGCACACCGCGCCCGCCGTCGCCACGGCCGGCCTGGTCCTGGCCGGCTCCTTCGCCACCCTGGCCACCACCCCGGGCAGCGAACAGGTCGCCTTCGCGATGACGCTCGGCATCCTGCTCTCCGCCGTCGTCCTGTCCCTGGTCCTGGTGCCCGCCGTCGCCGCCCTGCTCGGCCGCGCCCTGTGGTGGCCCCTGCGCCCGGCCCGCCCCCGCCCAGGGGCCGACCCGCCCCTGCACCGGCCCCGGGCCCCGGCCCCCGCCCCGGCACCGCCCCGTGGGGGGGGGGGGGGGGCCGGGCCCCCCCCCCCTCGCCGCCCTTTCACCCCTTCGTCCCCCGCGCCGCGCCCGCCCGCCCGTCAGACCAGCCAGCGGCCGTCGCGCATCAGCTCACGGCCTGCCAGCTCGTCCGCCTCCCGCCACGCCCGGACACGGCGCGGGGTGACCCGGAACCAGTGGTAGGCGGTGGCGAGCCCACGCGGGTCGAAACCGGTGCGTGCCGCGAACCGGTCGCCCCGCGACCTCGGCAGCGCGTCCATCGCCAGCACCTCCACCGCCCCCTCGACCACCGTGACGTCGCGGGTGTGACCCAGGGCCAGCCGGGTGCCGCGCCCCGCGGCCAGATTGCGGCCGGTCGGACCGTCCGCCGGCGTGGCCAGCAACAGCGTCCCGCCGTCCCAGTCGAAGGACAGCGGCACCAGGTACGGGTCGCCGTCCGGCGAGGCGCTGGCGAGCCACAGGTCGACGTCCTCGGCGAGCCGTCGCTCGGTGTCGCGCCGGCGTTCGGCCCGGGTCCGGGGACCGGAGGCCGCCGGTTCCTGCAGGAGGCCGAGCAGATTGCCGTCGGGGTCGACCAGGGTGGCCACCAGCCGCCCGCCGCCCACGTCGTGCACGGGTTCCTTCACGGTCGCGCCCGCGGCGGTCACCTCGGCGACCCTGGCCTCGATGTCCGGCACGTGCCAGTGGGCCAGCGGAGCGGTCAGGCCCTGCGGCCCGCCGGCCGGCAGCAGCCCGACGTGCTGGCCGGCGGCCTCGAAGCCGACGTAGTACGGCTCGTCGGTCCGTGGCGGGACGCCGAGCAGGGCCGTGTACACGGCCTTGGCCGTCGCCAGGTCGGACACGGGGTGCAGGACGGTCCTGACCCCGAGGGGGGCGGAGCCGGTCATGGGCACTCCTCTCGTCGTGGGCCGGTCGGGCCCGGGGCCTCCGCGCCGCGGCTCTCGTGCCGCGGCCGATCGCCGTGGTCACAGCCTCGCCCCGACGGCGGCCGCACCGCCTCCGTGCCCACCACGGAAACCCGGTACGGAACGGAACCCGGTACGGAACGGAACCCGGTACGGAACGGAGCCCGGTACGGAACGGCCGTGGCGGGTGCGGATAATGACCCGGTGTCAACTCCTGTGATCTCGGCTCGGGAAGCCGACGTCCTCGCCCTGCTCGGCGAGCACCTCAGCAACGCGGAGATCGCCGCGCAGCTGTTCATCTCGGTCCGCACGGTCGAGTCCCACGTCTCCTCGCTGCTGCGCAAGCTGGAGCTGGCGGACCGGCGGGCGCTGGCCCGGCGCTCCGCCGAACTCGCCCGCGCCCGGCAGCCGGGCCCGGCCCCCGCCCTCCCGGCCCCCGCCCTCCCCACGCCCGCCCTCCCCGCGCCGCTGACCGCGTTCGTCGGCCGGGCGCGCGAACGCGGCGAACTGGCCGAGGCGGTGCGCGCCCACCGGCAGGTGACCGCGGTCGGCCCCGGCGGGGTGGGCAAGACCCGGCTCGCGCTGGCGGTGGCGGGGGAACTGGCCGGGGACTTCGCCGACGGCGTCCGCTTCGTCGACCTCGTCCCGGTCACCGACCCGGAGCGGGTCGGCGCGGCGGTGGCGGCGGCCGTCGGCGCGGGCGAGCAGCCCGGCCGGGGCGTCGACGACGCCGTGGTGGCCGCGCTGGCGGACCGCGAGGCGCTGCTGGTGCTGGACAACTGCGAGCAGGTACGGGACGGGGTGGCCCCGTTCGTGGAACGGCTGCTCACCGCCTGCCCCCGGGTCCGGGTGCTCGCCACCAGCCGGGCCCGGCTGATGGTGCCCTTCGAACGGGTCCTCCAGGTCCCGCCGCTGTCACGGGTCGGCGGCGGCGACTCGGACGCGGTGGCCCTGTTCACGGCCCGGTCGGCCGCGGTCGGCCGGGCGCCGGAGCGGGCGGCGCTCGGCGAGGTCGCGGCCCTGTGCGAACGGCTCGACGGCATGGCGCTGGCGATCGAGCTGGCGGCGGCGCGCTGGCCCACCCTCGGCCTCGACGGCCTCACGGCCGGCCTCGGCGACCAGCTGCGGATCCTGGCCGGCGGCCCCCGCGCCGACGGCCGGCACCGGTCGGTGCGCGCGGTGCTGGACTGGAGCCACGACCTGCTGGAGCCCCGGGACCGGGCACTGCTGCGGCGGGTGTCGGTGTTCGTCGTGCCGTTCACCGCGGCGGCGGCGGCCGAGGTCGCCGGGTTCGCCCCGCTGGACCCGGCCGCGGTCGCCGACGGGCTGGGCCGGCTCGCCGAGCAGAGCCTGCTGGCCGTGACGCACTCCGCGGCGGGCACCCGCTACCAGGCGCTGGAGACCATCCGGCAGTACGGCGCCGAACGGCTCGACGGGGCGGGGGAGTCGGCCGAGGTCCGGGCCCGGCACCTGACATGGTGCCTGGCCGGCGCGACCGCCCTGACCGAACGCGACACCCCGGACCGGCTCGACGCCCTCGACACCCCGGACGCCCCGGTTCGGCGCGCCCGGTTCGGCGCGCTGGCGGAGGACCTGCGGGCCGCCCTCGCCTGGGCCGCCGGCCGGCCGGAGCAGCGGGCACCGGCCCGCCGACTCGCCCTGGCCCTGGCCGAACTGGCCTTCGGCGCCAACCTGCTCGGCGAGTCCCAGCAGCGCTTCGAACAGTCCGCCGCCCTCGCCGTCCCCGCCGAACCGGGCCTCACGGACCCCGCAGCCCTCACGGACCCCGCAGCTCTCACGGACCCCGCCGTCCTTACGGACCCCGCCGACCCTGCCGCCGCGCTGCGCGAGGCCGCCGGGGTGGCCGGGTGCCGCAGACGCGGCGATGACATGTTCCGCCTGCACCTCGCCGCCGCCGAGGCCGCCCGGCAGGCCGGCGACACCGCCGGCGCGAGCCGCGACCTGGCGGCCGCCGCCACCGTCGCGTACCGCTTCTCCAGCACCTTCGCGCGGATCCCCGGGGCACCGCAGGTCCACGCCCTGCTCGCACAGGCCCGGGAGTCGGCCGGCCCGGCGGACCCGGCCGCACGCGCGGCCGTCGCGCTCGCCGAGGCCGCGGTCCTCGCCGACGCCTACGGCGCCGTCCAGGGCGACGCGGACAACACCGCGCACGAGACCGTCGGATACGCCGAACGCGCCGTCGAACTCGCCCGGCTGACCGGGGACCCGGTGGCCGAGTCCGCCGCCCTCGACGCGCTCTCCGGCGCCCGCAGCTGGGCCGGCGAACCCTTCGGCGCCGCGGCGGCGGCCGGTCGCCGGATCGACGTCCTGGCCGCCGCGCCGCGCACCCCGGCCGGCACGAACGAACTGGTGGACGCCCTCGCGATGGCCGCCGGAAACGCCCTCGGCGTCGGTCAGTTGGCGAAGGCCCGCCGATGGAGCGGGCAACTCGCCGAACACCCGCTGCTCGCCGAAGCGGGCCACCACGCCACGTCCTGGCTCCTGGTCACCGAGGCGTTCGCGGGCCGCGCCGACGCCGTGCTCTCGGGCGGCACGAGGTTCCTCGACGCGTGGGAACGCGGCGGCCGGCCGCGGTCGTTCGTCCTCGGCCCGGCCGCCGCGTCGGTCGCGATGGTCCACGGACTGCGCGGCGACCACGCCGCCCGGACGTCCTGGCTCGCGGTCGCGGACCGGGCCGGCCCCGTCCTGGACCACCGCCACGGCCACGGCGCGGTCTTCGACGCCGTCGTCCTGCTCCACCACGGGGACGCGCCGGCGGCCCTGGAACGGCTCGCGCCGGAACCGGACGAGGTGTGGAAGTGGGTCTGCTGGGTCTGGCTGCACTGGTACGTGGCCCTGCGGGCCGAGGCGTCGGTGCTCGCCGGCCACCCGGACGCCCGCGGGCGGATCGCCCGGGCCCGCACCGTGACCGCCGGCAATCCCGTCGCCACCGCCCAACTCGACCGGGCACAGGCCCTGCTGGACGGCGACCGGGCGCCGCTGCCCGCCGTCGCGGCCGCCTTCGAGGCGGCCGGCTGCCACTACCAGGCGGCGCGCACCCTCCTGCTCGCCGGCGACGGCCACCACGCCGCGGGCCGGGCGGCGCTCGCCGGCCTCGGCCTCGCCCCGGCGGCCGTCGGATAGCCCGGCCGCCCGGCCGCCCTGCCGCCCTGCCGCCCGGACCTGCCGACCCGGCGGATCAGGCGACCGCGCGCCCGACCAGCGCGGCGATGTGCTCCTCGACCTCCGCCGTGACCTCCGTCAGCGCGAAGTAGGCGGGCCACATCGGCCCGTCGTCCAGCTGCGCCTGGTCGCTGAAACCGAGCATGGCGTACCGGGACTTGAACTTCTCGGCGCTCTGGAAGAAGCAGACCACCTTGCCGTCCAGCGCGTAGGCGGGCATGCCGTACCAGAGCTTGGGGGCCAGTGCGGGGGCGGTGGCGGCGACGACGGCGTGCACCCGCTCGGCCATCACCCGGTCGCTCTCCCGCATCTCGGCGATCTTCGCGAGGACGTCGCGCTCGGCCTCGGCGGCCTTCTCGGCCTTGGAGACGTTGCGCGCGGCCTTCTTCAGCTCCTGCGCGTGGTCCTTCATCGCGGCCCGCTCCTCGGCGGAGAAACCGGCGTGCTTGTCGATCCCGGTGCTGGTCATGGCCCACCCCTGTCGTCCTGAGTCCCGATCGGCCGGCCCGTGCGGCCGGACCCGATCGCCGTGATCACATCCTTCCCCGCCGGCCCCACCCACCGCATCCGTGCTGACCACGGAGAGCACCACGGACCGGCGGCGGGTAACCTCGCCCGATGACAACCCCGTTGAACGACGCCGTCCGCGCCCTGCTCGACGCGCCGATCCCCGCCGTCCTCGCCACCCTCAATCCGGACGGAAGCCCGCAGATGTCGGTGGTCTGGGTCGGCCGCGACGGCGACGACGTCCTCGTCTCCACCGCCGCCGGGCGCCGCAAGGAACGCAACCTGCGCCGCGACCCCCGGGCCGGCCTCACCGTCTACGACCCCACCGACCCGCTGCGCTACGTCGAGATACGCGGCCGCGCCACCGTCACCGAGGACCCCGGGCGGTCCGTCGCCGTCGCCCTCGCCGAACAGTACGAGGGCCCCGGCGCCGGCCAGGAGTACCTCGACCTCCCGGAGGAGGTCGTACGGGTCGTCGTCCGCATCACCCCCACCAAGGTGATCGGCACCGCCACCGCCTGACCGTTCGTCCGCCCGCCTGACCACCCGCCGCCTGACCGTCGACCGCCAGAAGCCGGGAGCCGGGAGCCGGGAGCCGGGAGCCGGGAGCCGCGCCGGGAGTGCCGGCAGCGTGTGGCAGGCTCCGCCCCACCACGGACCTCCGGCGCACGGCACAAGCCGGCACTTCCGGAAGGGCGGGCGGCAGTGCGGCATGACGGACGATCACCTGATCAACGAGGCCTGGCGGCCCTCGCCGCCGCCGGAGCAGCTGCGTGAGCAGGCCGCCGACCCCGCTCTCGCCCGGATCGTGGTCGCGCGGATCGCCCTGCCCGCCGAGCTGATCGTCGACGGCGACCTCGTCGTGCACGGCCTCCTCGACGACCACGTCTCCGGCACCGGCCTGCCGGTCGTCCCCGGCGACCTCGTCCCCTTGGGCGCTGTCCACGCCCGGGCCCTGGACCTCGCCGACAGGTCCGCCTCCTGCCCGGCGGGCGACCTGGACATGGAGATCGACCCGTACGACGCCACCACCGGCCGACTGCGCTCCGCCCCGGAGATCCTGCTTCCCCAGATCTACGAGGACGGCGCCGAGCGCGCCCGCAGCGGCAAGCCACCGAAGCTCGCCAACCCGAGCCACCACCTGATCCGCGACCGCCTCCACACGGGCGAACCCCTCCTCCGGCCCGGGCTCCCTGACACCCCGCCCGGCCGCGCTGCGCCACGGCCACCTCACCCCGCCCGGTACGGCCCGCTGAGAGCGCCCATCAGCACCCACCATCCGCCGGGCCCGTCCGTCCGGCCCGCGCCGCGCGCCGACACGGCGTCAGGCGGCGAGGGCGGCCCGGGTGGCGCGGTAGCGGCCGGGGGTGGTGCCGAACTGGCGGACGAAGGCGTGCGAGAGCGCGTAGGGGCTGGCGTAGCCGACCTTGCGGGCGACGGCTTCCAGCGGATCGGCGGTGGTGCGCAGCAGGCCCGCGGCCCGGGTCATCCGCCACCAGGTGAGGTAGGCCATCGGGGGCCGGCCGGTGAGGGCGGTGAAGCGGCGGGTGAGGGTGGCGCGCGAGACGCCGGCGCGGGCGGCGAGGGTGTCGGTCGTCCACGGGTGGGCCGGGTCCTCGTGGACGGCGGCGAGCGCGGCCGCCACGACCGGGTCCGTCAGTGCCGCACCCCAGCCGTCGGCGCCGCAGCGGGTGGTCCAGGCCCGGACCAGGTAGACCAGCAGCAGGTCGATCAGGCCGGGTACGGCGAGTTCGCCGCCGGGGCGCGCGGCGGTCAGTTCGGTGCTCAGCAGGTCGACGGCGGCGCGCAGTTCGGGGTGCTCGCCGGTGCGGGTGGGCAGATGGACGACCTCGGGCAGCTCACGCATCAGCGGGTGTCCGAGCCCGTGGTCGAGCCGGTACTTGCCGCACAGCAGGTCGGCCGCCCCCGGAGCGTCCACGCCGGACACATCCGGGCCCGGAACGCCCGGAGCACCCGGAGCACCCGAAGCACCCGGAGCACCCGGAGCACCCGAAGCACCCGGGGCTCCCAGGAGCCGGCGGGGGCCGAGCAGCGCGTCCAGCTCCGGCAGGCGGCCCGCCCGGGCTGCCGTCAACTCCTCACCGGACAGGGCGTGTCCGCTGCCGTGCGGCAGCAGCACCGCGTCGCCGGGCCCCAGACGCAGCGGCTCACCGCCGTCGGCCAGCAGCCAGCAGTGGCCGGCCAGCACCACGTGGAAGCCCGCGCCCGGGTAGGAGGGGATCCGGGCGCCCCAACGCCCCGCCACCTGCAGCCGGTTGGAGACGGGCCGGCCCGTCCGTACGGCGGCGATCGCGTCGCTGACCACGTCCATCCGGCCATCGTAGCCCTCCCCGGAGCGCCCCGACCGGGCAGCAGCGATGAGCCGTTCGCGTATCGGAGCGAGCCGCTGGCGCATTGAGCGGCTCACCCGGGCTTCCTAGGCTCGACGGGCAGACAGCGAACCGACGGACGAGCGGGCAGGAGGGACGAACCGTGGAACGGATCGTGCTGGGGGACGTGGAGATCATCCGGGTGCTGGAGTTCCAGGGGCCGTTCGCCCCGGCGGAGGTGATCGTGCCCGGACTGGGCGAGCCCGACTGGAACGACGCCGACGCCGCCCTGGCGCCCGAGCACTACGACCCGGCGTCCGGCGCCTACATCGGCGCCCTGCAGACCTGGGTGGTGCGCAGCGGAGGCCGCACGGTGCTGGTGGACACCGGGGTGGGCAACGGGCGCGAGCGGCCGGCGACACCGATGTTCCACCGGCGCGAGGGGAGCTTCCCGGACCTGCTGCTGGCGGCGGCCGGGGTGCGGCCGGAGGAGGTGGACGTGGTGGTGAACACCCACCTGCACGCCGACCACGTCGGGTGGAACACGAGGGAGGAGGACGGGACGTGGGTCCCGACCTTCCCGAACGCCGAGTACTACCTGCCGGCCGCCGACCGGGCGTTCTTCGACCCGGCCGCCGGGCACCCGGCCCGCAGCGGCGGCGTGGTGGACCCGACGCTGTGGACGGAGTGGGACCTGGTGTTCGAGGACAGCGTGGCCCCGGTCCTGGCGGCCGGGCAGGCGGTGGAGTGGTCGGGCTCGCTGCGCCTCGACGCGGCGCTGGTGCTGGAGGAGGCGCCGGGGCACACGCCCGGGTCGTCCGTGCTGCGGTTGGAGTCCGGCGGTGAACAGGCCGTGTTCGTCGGGGACTTGATGCACTCGCCGGTGCAGCTGGCGCATCCGGCCTGCAGCAGCTGCTTCTGCCTGGATCCGGCGCGGGCGGCGGCGAGCCGGCTGCGGGTGCTGGAACGGGCGGCGCGGGAGGGCGAGCTGGTGATCCCGGCGCATTTCGCGGGGGCGGGAGCGGCGCGGATCAGCCGCGCGGGGGAGGGGTTCTCGGCCGCCTGGGCGCGGTGACGGCCGTCCGGCCGGCATGCGGTGGCCCGGGCGGTGCCCCCGTCCCCGGCCAGGGAACGGGGGCACCGCCGGACGTCCCCGACGCCCCGACGCCCCGGCGTCCGGGCGGGGCCGTCAGCCGAAGGCGGCCCAGGCCTGGCTGTTGGCGCTGCCCGCCGGGTTGACGGTCACGGCCGCACCGGCGCTGACGGAGGCGCTGTCCAGGACGTACCCGGTGGCCGGGTTGGTGATCGTGTAGGTGCCGCTGCCGTTCTGGGCGACCCGCCACTTCTGGTGCGTGTCGGTGGAGTTGTAGGCCTTGAGGGTGACCTGGGCCCCGGCGGTGGCGGGCGCGGTCAGGGTGAGCGGGGTCGGGCAGCTGTCGTAGATCCTGACCGTGCCGTCGGCGTTCGTGTCGAACTTCCACCGCTCGGAGGCGTGGGTGGAGTCGTAGGTGTCGAGGTCGGCGACGACGTTGGTGGTGGCGGCGCACTGGCCGGCGTGTTCGAGGGCCAGTGCGCCGCCGTCGGTGAGGGCGTGGTACTGGTTGTCGCCGACGATCGTGGGCCCGTAGTCGATGGCGTGGGAGGCCAGGTAGGCGAGCGCGGGTCCGTTGGTGGCGAGGTTGCCGTCGGGCCGGCCGCTCTTGAAGTAGTCGGCGAAGGTGGCCGGGGCGTGCGTGGTCAGCAGCGCGATGGTGCCGTTCCAGCCCCCGTCGAGGTTGTTCCACAGGTCGAGCAGCGAGCCGTCCACGTTGCCCTGGACCTGGTCGCCGGTGTTCCAGCCGGTGGTGTACGCGAAGCCGGCGCTGTTGCCGTCCGGGAAGACGTACCGGTAGTCCTTCAGGAGGTAGGCGGCGACGGAGTCGGCGAAGCCCTCGGTCCAGGCGCAGCTGCCGGAGCTGACCAGGTTGACGTAGTGCGGGCTGCAGTTGGTGACGGTCGGGAACGTGCCGTCGTACAGCCGGTGCATGAGGAAGTGGCCGGCCTCGTGGAGCACGGTGTGCTCGGAGTCGGGGTCCGCAGAGGAGAGGTGGACGGTGTTGGCCAGGTCGTAGTACGGGCCGTCGGAGGAGCCGTCGGTCCACCGGACGTTCAGCTCGGTGCAGGCGTTGCTGTTCGCCTCGTGGGAGGACCAGCAGTCGCTGGTGGTGTTGTTGCGGTTCCACCACAGGAGGTTGACGGTGTCGAAGGCGTGCCAGGCCCGGGCGGCGGTGGCCGGCTTGACGGTGCCGAGCGAGGTGCTGGCGGAGACCGGCCGGGCGGGCGTGTCCAGGGTGTAGGGGGTGCCGGTGGTGTCGCTGACCTTCCACAGCTTGGTGCTCTCGGTGCGGAAGCGCACCCACATGCTGTTCATGGAGGTGGTGGTGACGGGGGTGTAGCAGAGGTTGAAGCCGCCGTCGGCGACGGCGGTGTACTGGTAGTCGGCGGTGAGCTGGCGGGGGGAGTCGGTGGACTTCTCGTTGCCCCACAGCGCGACGTTGGCGTTGCGCACCGGCTTGGTCCTCGTGGGCTTCGCGGTGCCGTCCTCGGCCGACTGGTAGTCGTACTGGAGGTTGCCGCTCAGGCAGAGGGGGGAGGCCGCGGCGGCGGGGGAGGCGGTCAGCGGGACGGCGGCGGTGGCGGCGAGGAGGACGGTGCCCAGGGCGGCGAAGCCGCGCGGCAGTCGGAGTCCGATGGCCAAGGACGGGTTCCTCTCGGGAGGGCGGCACCCGGGGGTGCCGCCGGCGGTTCCCTGATCGGTCGGACCCGAACGGCGCTGCCGCCGTCGACGGCACCGTCGGCCGGCGGCAGCACCGTTCGGGCCCGCACCAGGATCACCGTCGGGCACGGTCGCGGTAAGAGCGCTCGGAAGCGCGGGGCGCGGGCCGGTGGTCCGGCGAGTCACTTCGGGTGCGAAGCCGCCGCCGCACGCCGTCCGGATCGTCCTCGCACCGCCCGGCCCGCCCCCTCTTCCTCACCCGGCCCGCGCCCTCCGGGCCCTCCCCTCCCCTCCCCACCTGCCCCGCCCTCTCCCGTCCCCCTTCCGCACCTTTCCTTGCTCGCCCGCGCAAGTTCTTGCTCAGCCGAGCAAACTGCTCTACAGTCTTGCTCAGGCAAGCAAGAATCTGCTTGCGAGGGCAGGGAGGTGTGGGGATGGGGCGGACGTTCACCGAGTCGGGGCGCCGGGCGCAGATCGTGCAGGCCGCCATCGAGGTGGTCGCCGAACTGGGCTACGCGAAGGCGTCGTTCAGCCGGATCGCGAAGCAGGCCGGGCTGAGTAGCACCGGGATGATCTCGTACCACTTCGCCGGCAAGGACGACCTGATGCACGAGGTCGTCGCCGAGGTGACCCGGGTGACCGGCGAGTTCATGGCGCCCAGGATCGGCGCGGCCGAGGGGGCGCGGGCCCGGCTGCGGGCGTTCATCGAGTCCAACATCGAACTGCTCGCGTTCCGGCCCGGCCACCTGAAGGCGCTGATCGAGGTGCTGCCCAACCTCGGCGGGGACGATCCGGCCGCGGTGGGCTACACGGCCTCCATGCAACTGCTGATGGAGCAGCAGGAGCAGGCGGTCAAGGCGGCCCAGGAGGCGGGCGAGTTCCGGGAGTTCGATGCCCGGCTGATGCTCGTCGCGCTGCGCGGGTCGATCGACGCGGTGGTGCTGCGCTGGGTGGGCGACCAGGACTTCGACGTCGCCGAGGCGGGCCGCGAGCTGGCGGACATCTTCGACCGGGCCACCCGCGCCGAGTCGTAGCGGGACCGCCCGGAACCGGCGGGCGCGGCAGGTCGCACACGGGACAGGACAGGACAGGGGAGTGGGAGTCATGGCAGGGGTGAGCGTGATGGGGGAGACCGTGAACGAGCAGGTCCAGCAGGAGGCCGGCGCGGGGACCGGTGCGGAAGCCGGCGGGCAGGGCGCCGTGCCGGGCGCGGACCGCAGGGCGGGCGCCGCCAAGCGGGCGCTGGTCAAGTCGCTGGTCTTCGAACTGGCGCTGCCGCTCGGTGGGTTCTACCTGCTGCACGGCCTCGGGCTCAGCCAGTGGGCCGCGCTCCTGATCAGCGGTCTGCTGCTGGTGCCGTGGCTGGTGCTCGGGATGGTGCGCAGCCGCCGGGTCGAGGTGATGCCGGTCTTCACCCTGCTGATGGTCGCGCTCGGCGCGTTGATGTCGATGGTCAGCGGCAGCCCCCGGGTGCTGCTGGTGCGCGACAGCTGGGTGTTCGGTGTGCTCGGGCTCTGGGTGCTGGGCACCCTGGCGACGCGGCGTCCGTTCATGCTGACCGCGGCGCGTTCGATCGTCGCCGCCAAGCTCGGTGAGGCGGGCGCCGAGGAGTGGGTGGGGCGCTGGGACCACGACGCGGTCTTCCGCCGTCACCTGCGCCTGCTCACCGCCGTCTGGGGCCTGGGGTTCGCGGTGGACGCCGGGATCCGGGTGACGCTGGCCTGCACCCTGCCGGTGGACGCGGTGCCGCTGGTGAACTCGCTGCAGTGGCTGGTGGTGCTGGGCGGGCTGTTCGGCTTCCACTTCTGGTACGTCAACCGTCACGGCCTGAAGGTCTGACGGCCTGAACGCCTGAACGTCCGGAGGGCCTGACGGCCTGACGGTCCGAAGGTCTGACGCCGGGCCGCGGGGGTGGCCGGCGCCTGACCGGGACGCGGACGGGGCGGGGAGCGGGTGTGGGCCCCCCACCCCCCCCCCCCCCACGACCACCG